>JASFTL010000052.1:0-12945 GCA_050053555.1 Desulfobacterales bacterium | reverse complement strand
ACCTACAATCCGAACATGAAACAGTTACGGAAAGTCATCGAGCTGATCGAGCAATCCAAAAGACCGGTAATATTTGCGGGTGGCGGGATTATCCTTTCCCGGGCCGCCACGGAGTTGACGCAGTTTGCCCATAAAACCCAGATACCGGTTACCACCTCTCTTATGGGTTTGGGCGCATTTCCCGGCACAGATCCGCTATGGCTCGGAATGATCGGAATGCATGGTACCTATCGAGCAAACATGAGCACCGGTGCATGTGATCTTCTCATATCCATCGGCGTGCGTTTCGATGATCGCGTTACCGGTAAAACAGATGCCTTTGCCTCTCAGGCTAAAATCGTCCATATTGATATCGATCCAACTTCCATTCGCAAAAATATCCCGGTGACAATTCCAATCGTGGGAGATTGTAAAATCAGCTTGGATCACTTAAACAAACTCTGCGATCAAGCCGATCTGAAAGATGTTGCCAAAAAACGTCAAAACTGGCTGACGCAAATCGAGGAATGGAAAAACACAAACCCTCTGGCTTACAAACAGGAAGACATCATCAAGCCCCAGTATGTGATTGAAAAATTATATGAGCTAACAAAAGGAGAGGCCATTATTACCACAGAAGTTGGGCAAAATCAGATGTGGGCGGCTCAATATTATCATTTTGATCGACCCAACCATTTTATTACTTCAGGGGGCCTGGGCTGTATGGGATTCGGTTTGCCGGCGGCAATCGGCGCTCAAAAGGCATGTCCCGATAAATTGGTTGTTGATATCGCCGGAGACGGCAGCATTCAGATGAACATTCAGGAAATGGCCACTGCGGTCCAAAGCGGCTTGCCGGTGAAGGTCGTGATTTTGAATAATGCTTATCTGGGGATGGTTCGCCAGTGGCAGGAATTGTTTTATAATAAACGGTATGCCTGCACCGGTATGGACTGTGCGCCGGATTTTGTAAAACTTGCGGAGGCTTTCGGGGCCGTCGGTTTAAGGGCCTCAAAGCCGCAAGAGGTAGAAGCTGTGCTCAAAGAGGGGCTCTCTATTTCTGAACCGGTCATCATGGATTTTAAGGTCGACCGCGAAGAAAGTGTGTATCCCATGGTGCCCGCCGGTGCCCCTATTACGGAAATGCTATTGGTATAAGATTCGTTATCGGTTATTTGTCAAACGGAAGTTAACTAACGCTTAAATCCTCAATAAAGGCCGTTATATGCAAGAACAAAAACACACGATGACGATGCTGGTTGATAATCAGCCGGGGGTTCTTTCGAGAGTGTCCGGATTATTCAGCGGCAAAGGATTTAATATTGAAAGCCTGTGCACGGCCCCGACCATGGACCCTCGGGTGTCCAGAATCACGATTGTCACCAAAGCAAACCCGCCTTTGATCGAACAAATTGAAAAGCAACTCAGGAAGCTGATTAACGTTATAAAGTTGCGCGACATGACAGGCCCCAAGGCGGTAAAAAGAGAGATGGCACTGATATGTGTACAGGCGAAGCCTGAATATCGTGCAGAAATACTGCGTATCGTCGACATCTTTCGTTGCAAGGTCATTGATGTCGGCTTGGAGCACTATATTATTGAAGTCACCGGAGATGAAGGCAAACTAGCTGCTTTGATAAATCTTCTTCGACCCATGGGAATAAAGAAGATTGCTCGTAGTGGGACGTTGGCTTTATACCGTGAACCCAAATAATTTTTAATTCCTAAATGGCTATTTTTGAGATAGGTTCTATTGTTACGTCCCGCAAGTAATTCGCAAAACACGGATTGGTTTTATCCATGTGAATTCGTCGTTTTTTTAGGTGCCAGGGATAAATCGGTTTCAGGTTTCGGGTGTCAGGTGTCAGGCCCCTGGCGACTGGCCAGCAGCGGGAGGATAGAAGCCAGCGGTCAAAATGCTGACACCCGAACACTGACACCTGAAACCTTAGACATTGTGTTGTTTAAAGACCTCAACTGAACTAAAATATACCACACGACTTTTATAACATTTTTATGGGACACAATACTAGTATCCAATTAATGAATATTTTGTAGAAAATAACTTAAATATTAGGAGAAACAGGATGGCACAGTTCAACTTTGGTGGCGTAATGGAAGAAGTTATTACGGACGAAGAATTTCCCCTGCAGCGGGCCAGAGAGATTTTAAAAGAAGACATTGTGGCGGTGCTGGGATATGGAGTCCAGGGACCCGGGCAGGCATTAAATATGAGAGACAATGGAATCAATGTTATCGTTGGCCAGCGTCAAAACAGCGGTTCCTGGGACCGGGCGGTTGCCGATGGTTTTGTGCCGGGCAAAACACTTTTTCCGCTGGTGGAAGCCGCACAGAAGGCAACCATCATCCAGTACCTGCTCTCAGATGCAGGTCAGATGGCTGCATGGCCACAAATAAAGGAATGCCTTGCTGATGGAAACATCCTTTACTTCTCACATGGGTTTTCAATTGTATATCACGACCAAACCGCTGTCGTTCCACCCAAAAATGTAGATGTGGTTCTGGTCGCCCCCAAGGGATCGGGTCGCACGGTTCGAAGTAATTTCCTGGATGGAAGCGGTATTAATTCAAGCTTTGCCATCCATCAGGATTACACGGGCAACGCCAGAGAAAAAACGTTGGCGCTGGGAATTGCCATCGGCTCGGGTTATCTTTTTCCCACCACCTTTGCCAAGGAAGTTCACAGTGATCTAACCGGCGAACGCGGCGTGCTGATGGGCTGTCTGGCAGGCGTGATGGAAGCGCAGTACGATCTTTTGCGAAAAAACGGACACAGCCCGAGTGAAGCATTTAATGAAACGGTAGAAGAATTGACCCAAAGCCTTATACGGCTGGTGGCTGAAAACGGTATGGATTGGATGTTTGCCAGCTGTTCTACGACCGCTCAACGCGGGGCCCTGGACTGGGCACCGAGATTCCGGGATGCTGTCGCCCCGGTTTTTGACGAGCTCTACGCAAAAGTCATATCCGGAGAAGAAACCAAACGGGTTCTGGAGGCCAACAGTGCTCCGGATTACCGTGAAAAGCTCGAAAAAGAACTGAACGTAATAAAAGCATCTGAAATGTGGCAAACCGGCACCATGGTACGCTCGCTCAGACCGGAAAACCGACGCAAATAGGCATAGTTCATGGCGCATAGCGCATAGGGTCAAGTATTTTATTCGCAATCAGTTGCAAACCCTATGCCCCCTGCCCCATGCCCTTAGCCCAGAATGTTTGGAGAACTCCAATGGACACCATTTTTCTATACGATACAACACTAAGAGACGGAACCCAGGGCGAAAACATCACATTCTCCGCCGAGGAAAAATTAAATATTGCGATGCGGCTGGATGATATCGGCGTTCATTATATCGAAGGCGGTTGGCCCGGTTCGAACCCCAGAGATGTTGCTTTTTTTGACCTGGCCAAAAGAGTGGAATTTAAACAGGCCCGTTTAGCCGCTTTTGGTTCAACCCGCAAGCCCGGCACACGTCCGGACGAAGACAATAATTTGACTGCCCTTCTTGAAACCGAGACCGCAACCGTGACGATTTTTGGGAAAAGCTGGGACCTTCACGTCGAAGAAATTATGAATAACACCCTGAAAGAAAACCTGGCCATGATCGGCGACAGCGTGTCCTTTCTCAAACAACAGGACCGCGAGGTTATCTATGACGCCGAACATTTTTTCGATGGCTACAAGAACAACAAAGATTATGCAATGCAAACAATTGCCGCTGCGATAAGGGGCGGAGCGGATTTTATTGTTTTATGCGATACCAATGGGGGCACCCTTCCCATGGAAATGGAATCGATCATGACTGAAGTTCATAAGGAAATTATGAGCAACAGTATCGCTTCATCTCAAAAGAAAAACATTAGACTTGGAATTCACAGTCACAATGACTGCGGTCTGGCAGTCGCCAATTCGGTAACAGCCGTCCATAACGGTGCGGTCATGGTTCACGGGACGATAAATGGATATGGTGAGAGGTGCGGTAATGCCGATCTGACTTCGACTATTCCGATCCTGTGCCTTAAAATGGGTCGTGAGTGCATTTCAGCGGAAAATCTAAAAAAGCTTAAACGTCTTTCCCGGTACATCAGTGAAACAGCCAATCTGGTTCCGATAAATTGGCGGCCTTTTGTCGGAAAAAGCGCTTTTGCCCATAAAGGCGGTATCCATGTAAGCGCCATTATGAAAATGCCGCGGGCCTATGAGCACATCAATCCGCGACAGGTCGGAAACAAACGCCGCGTGCTGGTTTCTGATCTTTCCGGCAAAAGCAACGTGGAATATAAAGCCAAGGAACTGGGAGTTGAACTTGGGAAAAATGGCATCGACAGTAGCAAGATTGCTTCCGAAATCAAGCAGCTGGAGCAGGCAGGCTATCAGTTTGATACAGCCGACGGATCATTTAAAATTCTTTTAGAAAAGTTCACCGATCAATTCAAACCTCATTTTGCGCTCGAATCCTTCAGAGTGACCATCGAAAAAGACAAAGACCAACCCTGCAGTGCGCATGCCACCATTAAAATCAGGGTCGGAGATAAAGAAGAAATTACCGCCGGTGAAGGATACGGTCCGGTCAGTGCCCTGGACAATGCCTTGAGAAAAGCCCTGGATAAATTTTATCCGGACCTGGACACAATGCGTCTGGTCGATTTCAAAGTGCGCGTGATTGATGGCACTCGCGGAACTGCGGCCAAGGTCAGGGTTTTAATAGAATCAAGAGATCAAAATCAGATCTGGAGCACCGTTGGCGTTTCAGAGGATATTATTGAGGCCAGCTGGCAGGCGCTGGCAGACAGTTTCCAATTCAAACTTGACAGCCGGGAAAAATTACGAATCGAAAATTCAGTATAATCAAACACTGAGGAGCAAAAAAATGAAGAATCACGTACTCATATTTGATACCACCTTAAGAGATGGTGAACAGAGTCCGGGAGCCAGTATGAATACAGCCGAAAAATTACGACTGGCCACTCAGCTGGAAAAATTGGGTGTGGATATATTGGAAGCCGGCTTTCCGGCTGCTTCTGAAGGTGATTTGGAAGCGGTCTCTCGAATTGCCGCAAAGCTGGAAAAAACAGAGGTAGCGGCTTTGGCCCGCACCTCCAAAGAAGATATCGACCGTGCCTGGGAAGCCATCCGGCATGCCGCCAAACCAAGAATCCACACCTTTATTGCGACCTCGGACATCCACCTGGAATACAAGTTGAAAATGACTCGCGACGAAGTGGTGAAGGCCGCGGTGGCGGCCGTAAAATATGCCAAGACGTTAGCCGATAACATCGAGTTTTCGGCAGAGGACGGCTCGCGCAGTGATCGCGATTTTCTCTGCAAAGTTTTCGAAGCTGTCATAGACGCCGGGGCCACGACGGTTAATTTGCCGGATACGGTCGGCTATGCCATCCCGCAAGAATTCTCCGATCTAGTAAACTATGTTAATGAACACACACCGAATATCAACAAGGCCGTTTTAAGCGTGCACTGCCATAATGATCTGGGACTGGCGACTGCCAATACCCTTTCGGCCATTCATGCCGGCGCCAGACAGGCTGAGGTAACCATCAACGGTATTGGAGAGCGGGCCGGAAACACCTCTCTCGAAGAGGTCGTGATGGCCCTGGTCACACGCAACAATTCTTTGGGACTCACGACTTCCATCAATACAGAATATATCCATCCGACGAGCCGCCTGGTCAGCATGATTACCGGAATTATCGTGCAGCCGAACAAAGCCGTTGTCGGCGCCAATGCATTTGCCCATGAAGCGGGCATTCATCAGGATGGCGTGCTTAAAAATCCCATGACCTACGAGATTATGAAGCCGGAAACCATCGGACTCAGCACCAACAAGCTTGTCCTCGGCAAACATTCCGGAAGACACGCGCTGCGCACTCGTCTAAAAGATATCGGCTATGATTTGTCTGATGAAGAAATTAACCTCGTATTCACCAGATTCAAGGAACTGGCTGATAAGAAAAAGCACGTCGTGGATGAAGATCTTGAAGTCATCGTCACCGAAGGCATCCTGCGCACCTCCGATATTTTCAATCTTGAATATCTTCATGTGACCGCCGGAACGACCGTACTGCCGATGGCCAGTGTCAAGCTGGATATCAACGGAAGGCCGGCACAGGGTGCCGGTTATGGGAACGGACCAATCGATGCCGCATTTAATACTATCGCCAAACTCACCGGAACGGGGTCCGAGCTGTTGCGATTTTCAGTCAGTGCGCTGACCGGCGGCACGGACGCACTGGGGGAGGTAACCGTTCGTTTAAGAGAAAACGGGTTGCTTGCACTGGGCAAGGGTGCGGATCCCGATATCATCACCGCCAGTGCCAAAGCCTACGTCAACGGGCTGAACCGTCTGGAATATTTGAAGTCGCATCCTGTTAAAGAATCCGTTGTCCTCTAAATCGGACGCATTGGAGACAAATAGATTTCGGAATGCGGATTACGGAATGATTCGGAATTCGCAGATCATCGGCATGATATCCCGATCTGCAATCCGCAATCTAAAATCCACAATTGTTTTTACTTTATCACTCCAGCATTTCAGGTGTGTCTGCCTCCAGCGTCCCGATAATATCCTTAATGCTGTCAATATTTCTTTGGGCTAGAAAATGTTCGATACCATCGATGACATCCATGGTCGCCTGGGGATTTATGAAATTAGCGGTACCGATTTGGACAGCAGTTGCACCGGCGATAAAAAATTCCAGCGCATCTTCGGCGGTCATGATGCCGCCGACACCAATAACCGGAATTTTGACCGTTCGCGCCACCTGCCACACCATTCGCAAAGCAACCGGTTTGATAGCAGGACCTGACAAGCCGCCGGTGATGTTGGCGATTTTCGGATAGCGGGTTTCAATATCAATGGCCATACCGGTTATGGTGTTGATCAACGAAAGTGAATCGGCTCCGGCCTTCTCCGCAGATCGGGCGATAACCGTAATATCAGTGACGTTAGGTGACAGCTTTACGATGAGGTGTTTGCTTGTTTTTTTTCGCACGGCCCTAACAACGCGAAAGGCTGATTCCGGATCAGCACCAAATGCAATTCCGCCGGCTTTTACATTCGGGCATGAAATATTGACTTCCACACCCGAAATGGCTTCGAGCCCATCTAACCGGGCCGCCAGTTCAGCATATTCCTCAATCGAAGCGCCATAAATGTTCGCAAAAATGGGCGGACAAAGTGTTTGCAGATACGGAAGCTTTTGTTTCGCGAAAACGTCGATGCCGACATTCTCAAGACCAATGGCATTCAGCATGCCGCAAGGGGTTTCAACAATGCGCGGTGGCGGGTTCCCTATGGTCGGTTCCAGTGAAAGCCCTTTTACGATAATGGCCCCGAGACGATTTAGATCGACAAGATCTTCAAATTCTCGCGCGTACCCAAAAGTGCCGGATGCGCTCATGACGGGGTTTTGAAGTTCGATGGCATCAAGCTTAACTTTTAGATCCGGTTTTTTGCTCATAAATATTTTAGTTCGCTTCGCTCATCCGCCCTATGCGGAAAATGATGGAATACTGGATTATTGGGGATGTGTTGCATGGTACTGAAAATTACCATGATTTGCGAAAAAAACCAATCGAAGAAAGAAAAAAGTATTAAAGCCTCGGCGCAGCGGTAAAATAGAAATTCAAATTAAAAATACAAGACTGCCTCTTGACAGAGGAACATTTGATATGCAAGTAATTAATGCTTATATTAATCACACTCAACTGCACTACGCCTTAGGATGAGCGACGTTTCCGGGTAATTTTTTTTGGGGGGGAAACGCACAATGCGTCCCAAAGAGCTTTAATCATGACGCTCATCAACCATATAGATTTCAAATTTAATATATCCGTTTCTAAAAGATCTGTTGCCGTGAACCATAAGGTACTTTAGCAGGCCGACATCCGACTCGATAAATCAAGGAGAATTAGGATCGCGAAAGGAGGGGTGGCAGATATGAGTAAGATTAAAATTGCAATTGCCGGTTTGGGGAATTGTGCCAGTTCGCTTATACAGGGTATTTACTATTATCGTGATAGAGGTCCTGAAAATGCCATCGGCCTGATGCATTGGGAAATCGGGGGTTATACGCCCGGCGATATCGAGGTGGTGGCGGCTCTCGATATCGACAAGCGCAAAGTCGGTAAAGATGTCAATGAGGCGATATTTTCATACCCCAACTGTACCAAAGTATTCTGCGACCATCTGCCCGTCAGCGGGGTTGCCGTGCAAATGGGCCGAATCCTGGACGGCATCGCGGATCACATGAAAGCGTATGAAGACAAATATACGTTTCTGCCTGCAGATCTGCCGGAGCCCTCCCTTGAAGATGTTGTCGCTATCTTGAAGGAATCTGGAGCTGATATTCTTTTAAACTACATGCCGGTCGGTTCAGAGAAAGCCGCGCGCTTTTACGCGGAATGCGCTCTGGAGGCCGGAGTTGCCCTGGTCAACAACATCCCGGTGTTTATTGCCAGTAGTCCGGAGTGGGCCCAGCGTTTTGCGGAAAAGAATCTTCCTCTGATTGGCGATGACATTAAGTCTCAGTTGGGTGCCACCATCACGCACCGCATTTTAACCGATCTTTTCAAAAAACGCGGTGTTAAAATGGAGCGCACCTATCAGTTAAATACCGGTGGAAATACCGATTTTTTAAATATGCTCAACCGCCATCGGCTAAAATCAAAAAAGAAATCCAAAACCGAGGCGGTTCAATCGGTTACGGCCCGGCGCCTGGAAAATGAAAACATTCATATCGGGCCCAGTGATTACGTGCCCTGGCAAAAAGACAATAAGATTTGTTTCATTCGCATGGAAGGCAAACTTTTCGGCGATGTCCCCATGGACCTGGAACTCCGACTTTCAGTGGAAGATTCACCCAATTCGGCCGGTGTCGCCATCGATTCACTGCGTTGCGCAAAACTAGCCCTTGACCGGGGCGAAGGCGGCGTACTGGAAGCACCCTCGGCCTATTTCTGTAAACATCCGCCACGGCAATTTACAGACGACGAAGCATACCAAATGTTGGAAAATTTCATTAAGAAATTTCCGGGCAATGTGCGTGAAATGTCTGATTATCGTCGCCGTAAGGGCAAGGAGGTTAGCGCCAAAGAAAAATAGAAGCTAGCTGAAGAAATTTAAATTCGGTGTGGAGACGGTTTCGGGCGGCATCTGAAAAAATTTAAAAATAAACGCTTTAGCCGCTTCAAGGTTTTCAGCATTTTGAATTCCAGTAAAAAGCGTATGACCGAATTTAAAATTCGCCGAAAAATAAAATCCAAACTTCTTAAAGCGTCTTAAGGCTTTCTGAGAATCAAAATGCTTCTCCAATAGTCCCGCCAAACGCATCGCACTTTTTAAATAGATCTCCAAATCGTATTGCAACCCGTCTGACCACTCCGCAAAAAGCCAGGGCCTGGCAATCGCCATCCTGCCGATGGCAACACCATCACATCCGGTGGTCTTGATCATCTTTAAACAGTCGGTCTGATTAAACACATTGCCATTGCCGAAAACCGGTATTGATACCGCCTGTTTAACCATCAAAATGTATTTCCATTTAGGGGGACGCGATCGCCGGTCCGGAGCGACTCTCGGGTGGAAGGTCAAGGCGTCGGCTCCGGCATCTTCAAAACGCTTGGCCATCGCGACAGCGGCTGAGGGATTATCTTTCCAGCCGATACGATATTTAACAAAAAGCGGAATGGAGACGGCTTTTCGAACTGCACTCACAATTTTGGCGGCTAAATCCGGTTGATTTAAAATGGCCGCACCGCAGTTTTGCCGGCAGATCGAAACCTCGGAACACCCGAAATTAAGATCGATCCCAAAGAAATGTTCTGCTTCGATTCGTCGGGCAGCCGTGGCCATGGCGGCCGGATCGGCACCAACGACCTGACAAACCAAAAGAGAAAGCTCCTCATCACGCCACTTGAAATAGGTCGATTGGTGCCGGTTTTCGTTGGGTATTCTTTTTGCACTGCACATCTCGCTGAACAGCAGTCCATATCCGCCATAAAATTCAACCAATTCACGAAAGGCAACATTGCCCAAAAAAGCCATGGGAGCCAGAACCAGCCGCTTTGAAATGGTCCGATTCCCGATATTAAGCGGTCGGTTGAGTATGTCGGCAAGTTTTGAAATCAATTTTATTCGCTTTGCTCACGCATAAAAAGTTGGCATAACGGCGTCCCGGAATATAAGCGCCTTTAGCATATATTTGAATTTAGCAAATTTGATGAAGGTTTTAAACCGCTTTGCACCCTTTTTGCAGAGCAATTGAAAATTCAAGCGCATAAAAACGGTTATTTCATTTGAAAAAGAGCGGTCCATCGAATATAGCTTTAGAGCACGCAGAGATATGCAAAAATTTATGGATTGATTCTTCTCTGCTGTCTGCGTGCTCCCGCGCCCGCCATGCGAGCAAGGCCCGCCTTCCAGCCAAGCAGGCGAGGCGGACGGGCGAGGCGGACGGGCGAGGCGGGCAGGTCTGTGGTAAATAACACAAAACAGGACAATCAATGAGCGAAAAAAGCATCGCCGTTATCGGTTCGACAACGATAGATAAAATCGTCAGCCGGGATCTAAGTTGTTATAAAATCGGCGGTGTAACCACATACTCGGGAATTAGTTACAGCCGACACGGCATCAAAACATTCGCCGTCACGAATATTGCAAAACGCGACGCGCAGATCATAACGCGCCTAAAGGCAGAAAAAATTGAGGTGCGCAGGGGAAAGACTGAGGTAACGACGCATTTTATCAATTATATTCATTGTGGTACTCGCCAACAGAAGATGGTTCAGCGCTCCGCGCCCATCAGTCGAAAACAGGTGGCCGCTAATATAAAAGGGATCGATTTTGTGCATCTGGGCCCTTTGCATCCAGCCGATATCGACATTCAGGTGATCAAACTTTTAAACAATCTGGACGTTGGTATCATCCTTGATATACAGGGCCTGGTTAGATCAGTCAAAAACAACATGGTGTATGCAACCGTTTCGCGACATTTAGCTGAAGCACTTCACTGCGCTCATATCGTCAAAGCAAATACGGCGGAGTATGAATCCATAGCCGATTATTATCAGATGGACTTATCCCAATTGATGAATCGGTTCAACATAAATGAATTCCTTGTTACATCAGGAGCCAAAGGCGGTTGCGTTAAAAAGATCACCGGAGAAGAAATTCACTATAAAGCCGCAGCAGTCAAGACGACCGGTGATCCCACCGGTGCCGGCGATATTTTTCTGGCCGCTTACGTCATCGCACGGATTTTAAACCGCCAGACGATCGCGGATGCCTGTAATTACGCGGCAAAATTGGTTGCCCGCCAGATCGACGGAAACTATATTAAGCCGGAATATCTTGATCTTGGCCGTTTAGATCTCTAAAGTGAACCTCCCTGCGACAGGCCGCGGGGGATTCTGATGATAATTCGCTAAAATTTAAATAAGGGAGTGCTATGACGACCCGCAATCGACGTTTACTTCCGCAAAGTTTACAAAATGCGTTTCTGAATTTGCTGGCCCCCCTGATCAGGGTTCTCGCAAAATGGGGGGTAAATCCCAACAGATTTACACTGGCCGGGTTCATCATTTCATCGATGGCTGCCGCTGCGTTGATTATGGGCCACCCGCGAGTCGGTGGCGTATTAATTTTACTCGGTGGTCTGTGCGATAGCATCGATGGCAGTCTGGCTCGCTCCACCGGCAGCGCCAGCCGATTTGGTGCTCTGTTTGATTCAGCAATTGATCGCTACTCTGAGTTTGTTATGTTTTTGGGTATCGTGACCTATTTTGCGATAATGAAGGATTATGCAGCGTGCGCAGTTGCGTTTGTCGCCCTCTGCGGTTCAATTATGGTCAGTTACACCAGAGCACGGGCTGAAAGTCTCGGATTTGAGTCAAAAGCGGGTTTGATGCAGCGCCCAGAGCGCATTGTTTTTTTGGGATTTGGCGCTTTGGTCCACCCGCTGGTGTTTAAACTGTCCGTCTGGTTTGTTGCCATTTGCGCAAACTATACGGCATTGCAGCGCATCCGTCATGCCTGCAAGCAGGATAGTGCCGATAACGATCCGAAGCCGATAAATGACGCGTAATGTGAACTGAAACGCTGGTGTTAATAAAGCCATGATCAGAGAAGGAGAAGATCGATGAAATTTGCCATAATGGGAACCGGTGTGATGGGCTGCGGGTGGATCACCCAATGCGCCATGAGTGGACACAATGTCCACTGCTATGATTCCAATACCGCATCGCTGGCTTCTGTGGCCGCAACATGTGAAAAATTGGCCGCCAAGGCGGCTCGGAAATTTAAAATCGATGATCCGGACGTTGGGCCGAAAACAACCCAAAAGATAAAAACCCATGAAAGGAGAAATGACTTTTTTGAAGCCGCTCGGAAGTGCGACGTATTTTTTGAGGTCATCTTTGAAGATTTGGATCTTAAATGCACGGTTCTGTCTGAAATCTTACCCCAGCTTCCCGAAAGCGTCTTCTTGTGGTCCAATACGAGCAGCCTGGATATCAATGTACTGGCGAAAGCCGGCGGCCGGCCCGAACGCTCAATCGTGGCCCACGGCATGAATCCGGTTCCCTTAATGCCCGGTGTTGAAATCATACCCGGCGCCAAAACATCGGCCCAAACGCTTGAGTTTACCCGTAAAACGCTGCTGGATATGAAAAAGGTACCCTTTCTGGCACCGAACATTCCCGGCTTCTGGGTAAACCGACTTCTTTTTCCGCAAATGCTGGACGCCATTCGCCTGCTTGAACTCGGGCTAATAAAGGTTGAAGATGGAGATGTGGGCTTGACTACCTGCCTGGGACATCCCCAGGGCGCATTTAAATTATACGATTTTGCAAGCACGCCCACTATTTTAAGGGTCGCCCTGGAGATGTACAAGGCTTCTCACGATCCGCGCTTCTATCCACCGTTGATG
>JASFTL010000051.1:0-13042 GCA_050053555.1 Desulfobacterales bacterium | reverse complement strand
TAAAACGTGCCATTTCCATCGCCACCTTCAAAGACTCTCCTCTGCGCACCACTTGGTTCACCAAACCGATACGCTCTGCTTCCTGAGCATCAATTACCCTTCCGGTAATAATAAGCTCCATTGCCCGGCCCATGCCGATAATACGCGGCAGGCGCTGGGTTCCACC
The DNA here is from genome assembly GCA_050053555.1 of Desulfobacterales bacterium. Taxonomy (GTDB): domain Bacteria; phylum Desulfobacterota; class Desulfobacteria; order Desulfobacterales; family JAHEIW01; genus JAHEIW01. Next base: position 12,876 of record JASFTL010000051.1, on the reverse strand, counting down.
ATCAGCCAGTCCAATGTTCCAACGCCGGCAAGTGATGCCAAAGGTCGCATGCTCTTCTGCGATGCGGATATCGGCAAAGCATGCCCATTCGAGACCTCCTGCGTATGCCAAGCCATTGATCGCCGCAATAATCGGTTTATATATATCTGTCCAGCGGGTTGGGCCAAGGTATCCAGGCTTTTCGCCGCGATTGTGTGCTGTTATCTCTGCCGGCTCAGCGGAAACCGGCGGGTCCTTGAGATCGCCTCCGGCACAAAACGCCTTTTCTCCTGATCCGGTGATAATAGCCACCTTCGCACCTTCGTCGATCTGAAATTGTTCCCATGCATGTACTAATTCCGTGTGAGCAACGGGTCCAATGCAGTTCATCACTTCGGGTCGATTGAAGCGAATAACCCTTATATCTTCATGCTCCTCATAGATGATTTGGCTATAGTTCATTGTCGCCTCCTAATGAGTCCATAAACCAAAAGGAAGTTTCTAATGGCCTGCCTATGGTCCCTAAACAATATGATCTCTAATATTCAATCGTAAATAATTTGTTTGTGCTATCGAAAGCTTCATCTAATAATTTCCTGTGATAATCTGTCAATATGCTTGCTTTATAAAGTTTTTCTACTTCACTCATAAATTCAGCAGGATAGACGTAACGGTAAACACTAATTAAACAATCACCTTTCCTAGTGAAAAAGCCGGTATGTAGGTATTTTTTTTCATTGACATAGGCATATTTTATCCAGTTATGCTCATTGATATTCAATGATTCCAGCGGTATTCTGCCCCAGTTTCTCGTAATGTCTTCAAGAGAGTAGTAGTAATCAAATGATTTTGATTTATGATGAGTTGTAAATAAAATGCCAACGCCTTCTTTACTCGCAACCTGCCACCACCAATTGTCATGTTGTAACTTTCCATATCTCTTTGATTTTTTACCTTGGTCCCATTGATGACTTTTATGAATTTTAACTTTCAATTTTGGAAAATCAGAAGTAAAGGTATTTCCTTTAAAAGCTCTTTGAGGTTGCATACCAGCGCACCCCCATAATAGGCCTGAGCAGACTATTGTGAGTGTTAGTTTTTTAATCATCTTTGGTCTCCTGTGCGTATCGTTTTCATTAACAGGTCATCGCATTTTCATCACGTGGGTATATCAATGGCAAAAATATATGAAACATAGGACCCAAATAGAAATGGCAATATCTATCATTGCCAATCACCAATTAAGATGAAAGGTGCCCAGTAGAAAGGATGGGAATAACCGGGCATCGCTTTCAAAGAATTCTGCGCCCTCCTTAATGCCTCTATCTTATCGAGGCCTTGGTTATGCCAGTAATGATAAAAGTCCTTCATTAGAATATAGGTCGACCGGTCATCCACCGACCATAGCGTTGCCAAAAGGGTGGGTGTCCCGGCATAAATAAAGGCCCTGGATAAACCTACCAGATCATCGCCATTGTAAATTTTAGAAATAGCCGTATCGCAGGCACTTAAAATAACAAGATTTGTATTGCTAAAATTGAGTCCAAAAATTTCATGCACCTGGAGATAACCGTCATTTTCGGCGTCTTTTGAAAGCAAGAGACCGGATTGCATCGGTTGCCTGTCATTGAATTCGCCATGGGTGGCAAAGTGCACGACATCGGCATAATCGGAACGTCTTTTTGCCACTCCCTCTGTTGCTTCCTTTTGCAGGTAAATTTCCCTTTTGGGGTATAGTTCAGCGATCTCCAGCACTTCTTTTTCAGCAAATCGAAGCGCCGTGTGATCTGTCTCTGGATTGGCAAGTGCCAGAAACTGATTTTGATTTGGATTTCTTTTTTTCAGAATAAAGTCTATCACCGTTAAGGAGGGTACGACAGAAAGGGAATATTTTTCGATCAAAAAATTTTTCCCATCATGCAATGCCGCAAAAGGTATTTTGTGCAGTGCACCGTGAGGCACGATGATTAAATGGTTTGTGTGAATATCCTTTATCACGGGTTCGAGCAAGAGCTGGTAGAGATCCCGTGCGATGAATTGAAAATTATCTTTCTCTTTTTCCTGAATGCCGGTCATCATAGACGGCAATGTGGCCGGTGCAAGAATCAAGGCGGGTTTGATCCCTCTTTTTCTGTCGGAGAAGGATGACATTAGCAGATGGTTGACCATGCGCTGGATTATTTGGGCTTCCAAAGGGAGTGAATATACGTTTATGTTATCAGCGGTAACCAACCAGACGTATATCGTATCTGCTGTCATGAAGTATTCCAGCAAGGTAAGAGCAGGATTCAGAAGGGATTGAATCTTGCTGACGGGGGTGACCTCAACCGTTATGAGAGAAGCCAATTCAGAATCCTTAAGCTTTACTTCGTTTATAAACCGTTCATACTGCCGGAGGGTTTCTTCAAGTGACGACTTTGTATCGGAACATTTTATTTTCAATTTACCGGGGCCAGCGCTCCTGCATTCTGCATACGCTTTTCTGTAGAAAGATATCTTTCTTTGAAAGTTCCGATCTTTGTTTAAAACATACTGATCGTATGTTCCGACGCCTTTCGCCTGCTTCGCTGCAAGCATTTCAAGAAAGGTTCTTGATTTCACCATCTCGGCATACATTAGAGATTCCTGTTGATAATTGCCCCTCTTTTCCTTTAAGATGACACGCACCATTCCCTCATAGGCATATAACCGGGTATATCCCCCTCCGATTACGGCAGTCATGAAATTTTTTTTATCTTGAGTTCCAAGTGCCCTCCATTTGGTTTCTATCAAATCAATAGCGGATTTGAAGCTTTGTTTGGCCATATCCAGATCATCCAGAGCTTCATAAGAACGTCCTAAACCAATATAGGCTAATTCTCTGGCATCAATTATTCCGGTTTTTTCCTGAAGGGACTTTTTGAAATATGCGATCGCTTTTCCGTATTCACCGGAATGGTAATAACAGGCGGCAAACCCTAACGTAAGTCCGGTCTTTTTAAAAAGGTCACAGGCATCATCGATATTCCCATCTGCCACATAACAACCTGCCAGGCTGTTCATTAGATGTATCGAGTCTTTTTGTCCTCGTATCGCAATGGCATCTAGGTAAAAAGGAATTGCTCTGGCGTACTCGCCACGGGCTTCGTAAAGCCATGCTAAATCATTAAGACTAGTTGAGATTTCCCGTGTATCCATTTTAGGGAAATGCTTTTTTCGGATTTCAAGAGCACGCGTATACAATGATTCCGCCTTATCATAATCACCGATAGCCATGTATAAATCTCCCAAATGACTTGAGGCTCTGGCGATACGAAGATGGTTAGGGGCAAAAATCTTTTCATATATCCGCAAGGTGCGATTATAGGATAACTTGGCTTTTTTATAAGCGCTTACATTATAGTAAGACCAGCCCATGTTATGCAGACAGCGCGCAACCGAAAAGCTTTCCGAGCCTAAATCACTTTCATATTTTGGAAGCGCGCGTTCGTACAAAGGTATGGCCATATCATAGTCGCCACGGCTCTGGTAGAGATAAGCCAAATTATGAAGGCAGCGAGCCATGTACCAGGAGTCCTTCTCATGAGTTCGTTCCATAATTTCCAGTGCTTCATTGTACAAAGACTCAGCTTTATTATAATCACCTCGTTCAAACAATGACCATGCCTGAGACCGCAGCGCCTCAGCTCTTTTAAGATCCCTATCCTTACCTATCTTTATCCCAACTACCGGAAAGGATTCATTAACATACTCTATACCATCTATATAAATCTCAAACTTCCATATGCCGGGTTCATCGATATAGGGGTTGAATTTATACCATGACCAGGTATTCCAGTTATCTTGCGTTGGGGAAAATCCCATATCCTTATCGTAAACTTTATTTGAAGCCGCGTCATAGATCTTACAATGGTAATTATATTTGCCTTTTGGAATTTTCCATCTCACAAGTATATAGACGCGACGATCAGACATGGATATTTTATCCAGAGAATTTAGGGGCTTATTTTCCTTATCAAGTCCAGACGTAAAGATGATGCTGTAAGGCTCAATATTTTTTATGCGAAAAGTAGAACAGGAAATTGCGGTAAGAATTACCATAAAGATTAAAGAGGATTTTGAAATAGATCTCATAAAATACAACTAGTTAATAATGGTGATTAGAATTTAAGAGAAGGCTCAGGAATATAATCCGTTGCAACCGGCCTGTATAATCTGAACTTGTATTACTAGATTCTCTGGAGAAATCTGCGATTTTGAGGTAGCAATTTACTATAGTAAAACAGCAGCTTTCGAAGGGCAAATCAAACATAGGCCTACCGACCATGAGACAACTAAGCTCCAGGCAGTCGCCAGTAGCGACAGGTAATCGAAAATAACTCGACCGGCAGTTGTTTAATCGGAAATCCGATTTAGCCAGTCAGATGCAAATGCTGCAATTTCTTCCCAGCCCGGCTCACCGACGACCCAGTGGGCGTGATTTTCAAATTCTTTGTAAGTTGAAACTGCTTTATATTTATTCGCCACTTTTCGAACCACAGAAGCCGGTGTTATTCTGTCTTCGGCACCCGATACCACTAAAACCGGACAGGTGACATTAGATGCATCAACTTTCGCTGCCCCCTTGAAATCAAATAACCAGAAGCCAATTTCCGAAGCCGCCCGTCCGGATTCGTATACGAATTTTTCATAAAGTGCTTTTTGGTCTTCTACTGGAACTAAATGCAACACGGCATACACCGATGCTTCGAAGGATAATCGATGGGGATTACGCCAAAATCCCCATTTTGTGAGTACGCTCCAAAAGCTCTTGATGACCGAATAATTCAATGCATTTATTCCGCTTGGCGATGCAGGCGTCAGCAAAACAAGGCCCTTGGCCAGTCCGCGAGCACCTAAAATCTGGGCAAGCAGACCACCCATAGAATGCCCCATCAAGAATGGCTTTTGATCTAAATCACGGATATATTCCTCAAGATCCTGCGCATAATCCATGAGACTGGTTGTGCCCAGGCCGGTATCTGGAGCGTCTTTTGGATCCATATCATGATAGCGCAGGGTCGGCGTATAACAGTGAAAGCCTTTTTTTTTAAAAAAATTTTTATAATTTTCCCAATACCACCCCCCTCCCCACATACCATGAATCATTACAAGTGTTTCATTCATATTCGCCTCCTGCGTCCATGTGATTTAGCGGCTACTTCTCAATGGGAAGTGGCTTTTTTGTTGATAAAGGTGAAAAGGTGTTCTTGGCCGGTAAATAAAAACCAACCAGCTGTCCCTCGGAAACAACAATACAGGCCTCATAAATATTCGATCCTTCTACGGTTAAAATCTGGTCATTGGTTTTGTAGACATCTCCATTTTCAATTTTGCCGATCAGATCCCATTGCGTTCCGGCTTTTAGTTTCCGCTTATATCCGGTGTCTAAAGATATGTTGACATCTTGAGCTAGTGTCCAGGCATCCTGATCGGTAGAAATCGGTTCAAAATGGGCAGGTTCCTGTTTGACACGGACAACGTCGAAGGCGCAGCTGAAGGACAGTCCAAAGGCCAAAAGGGACATCAGAAGCCAGAATTTTTTGGCCATTGTGTTCGATCACCTCCTTTCTGAAAAACGATTTATAAGTCCTGGCAGAACAAGGCTCAGAGGATATGAGACCGAATGCAAAAACGCATACGCACATTTCGGTAATAATTTTTACTAAACAAAACAGTCGCTTACCAATTCAGAAATAAGTGTGTGAGAGGCAGTTGAAAGTTCCCCGAAAAGATGGGCGCATGATAACCGAAAATGAGGAAAACTTCAAGCCTTCGGAAGGATTGAACAATTAAAATGGTTATGCTGAAACATGACCGATATATAAAGGAATTTAAAGGGCCTCCCCATTAAAATATCAGAACAGGGCCAAATGACCCTGCTTTTTGATGACTCGAATATTCAGGCTGAATCATAGGTCCGTGCTGAAACGCCCACCTAAAACGGATAAAGATCGGCTTGCCCGCCTAAGGCGGGCAAACACGACCTGTTGAGTCAACCTAACCCGCCGGCATGCGGGGTCGACTTGTCCGGCGAGGTCTCGACAAAGACGCAAGCTTAAAGCGAAGTCTAAGGGTTTCGAATGATAAAAGTTAAACGCTTTCCTCCCTTTTTCAAAATTTTAACCGCTGATTTTGGGGAAAGAAAGATTAGCGCCACTACGGCGTGTCGACAAAAACCGAACCGCAGCTATTCGAACGGAAGGCCCAATGAATAGTGCTCATACACCGTTTCTCCGACCATATATTCTTGGAATTTTTTTACATTGGCCTTGCGAGTCTCACTGTTTTTCCAGGCTTCCCAGGCTTCCATATTTTCCCACATCGACACCACCAGGACTTGGTTTCTGTCATCAAGGCTTTGTAAGGTTTCTGAATTAATATAGCCGGGTTGATTCATGGCCCCAGTACGGTTGTTGATCACAAATCTAGATGCCTCTTGCCTACTGCCGTCTTTAAATTTGCGTTTAATGAAGATCTTTACAGCCATGACATCCTCCTTTCTGGAAATAGTTTTTTTCTTTAGCTTCCATTGAGTCCTCCCCCAGGCTTTTGTCGGAATTAAAGATGAAGCGGTATTTTAAGTTAATCTGCTTCAGCCACCAAACCATCTGCGTTCGGCCCAATAATGTTTCCGAGCTCCCGCGTTTCAAAATCGAGATATTCTTCTAAATCTTTTATCGAATAATTTAGAAGTTTCTTGGCACCCGCTATGGATCGCCGTGGTTTGCGTGCAAATTCTTGTGCAACCTGCAGCGTAGATTCACGAAGTTCATCAAAAGGCACCACCCTGTCTACCAGCCCGAGCGCCAACGCTTCATCGGCAGTGATATCTTTTTCACAAAGCAGGACATCATAGGCTTTACTGACGCCTAACATTTTAGAGAGAAAAAAGGCCCCGCCTCCTTTCGGTACCATTCCGATTTCAAGGCATGGGTTTTGAAAAACCGTATTGTCCGCGATAATCCGGTAATCGCAGGCAAGGCTTGCATTCAGAAACAGCGACAGCACTTTTCCGCTGTTGGCGTGAATGACCATCTGATTTATGGTCCTGATTTTTAAAATGCATTGATCGACTGAATTGAACAAGATGAGAACCGATCTGGGATCCAGTTTTGATTGCTTAACTTGCTCAAAAAAGTTCAAATACTCCGCACGCCCCGTTTTGTCGGGCGAACTCATGATGACAATCACTTTGATTGACTTGTTATTTGACGCTAAATCAAGGTAATCCAGAAATTTTTTTTTGGCAGTTAAATCGGTCGCTCGAAGCATAAGGTTTTCCCTAAAATTAAGCAAAAGTACACTACCGATTCGTTCACCCGTAAAAAAATCGAAGGTGTCCTCCAGACCGGTTATCTTCCTCATGTCGTCTCCTTTTCCTCCAAAGCAAATAAATATAAGCACTCAACTATTCGAAAGATGGCGACAACTATGCATTTAAAATCATCCAGGGCTATATACCGAATCTTTTGACAGCAGGTTGAATAAGCGTGTAGCGATTGAACAGAGTCGTTCTAACGAGAATTGAGAGCTGGTCGGCTTCAAGAGATCAAAACGTGCTTCAGGTCAGGTGTAAGAGGTGCGTATTTTCCCTGATTTGAATGTTTTCCAATTCTTCAATATCTATAAAACATGAAGCTTATTTGTATGGGCAAAATTTCCCAGCTGATTCGAAAACCCGCTTTCAATGCCTTGATTGTAATACCTGCTCTAATTCATCCAGGTCGAGATGCGTCGGATTGATTGCCTCGTCCTGTCCAACTTGATAGAGCTCATATAGACTTTCAGACAATCGTCGGTTGAAAAAATCCAATTCTCCAAATGCAGATGGTCCTAATGTAATTGCAGATTGCTGGGCCAGGGTATCGGAGTAATCCATTAATTTTTTCCCAAAAACGGAGTACAGATTATAATTATATGTTTTTGGAATTGGAGACTCAGCGCTATCCAGTTGTTGTGCGTAGAGTTGCTGTATGGGTTTTGTAAACTCGTCACCGATACGGTCTAAAACCTCCACCGCTTCCTGTTGATAGACGCCTGCACTCAGCGCGCTCATCGCCTGTTGTAACGCGTCTACTAAAGCTGATTCCCGGGCAAAAGGACCCAGCTTAAATTTTAGATCATAAAGCTCGTAGGGCAGCTCAGCAAGGTGCTGTTTTTTTTGAAATTGGATTTCATCGTGAAACAATCGAACGTCCCGAATCAGCCTTCTGTGCAGCTTCAAAGCGCTTTCCAATTCAAGAAAATACTCTATATTTTCATTGTTATCTAAATTCAGGCCCTGACTCTCGACGACGACCGGTTCAATCGTATTCTCCAAAATGTTTTTGTATTGTTCCTGCTGATACTGATCCCAGCGTTTCTTTTCACTTCGCATTTGACGATAAATCTGGCGTATTTCAAAACGCTCTTTGGTTAATGCTTGGGGAAGATCGATCGGAAGCATGCTTGGAGGCCGGTTACAGTTTCCGGCAGCATCTTTTAGTTCTATAAAATTATTCTCAAATGCTTCTAAATACGTCTTTAAGCTCATATTCTGTTTTTTCAGCCCTGCAATTTTGCGCATCAAACGTTCATTCTCATTTCTTAAGTCCGCATTTTCTTCCATTATATCCGGTTGAATAAGCTGCCATGCTTTATCTTTTGTTTTCTTGACGTTAAAAAGAAACATAAAAATGGCTATGAGTGCTGCCATACAACCGACAATAGCCCAAAATTTAGGTTTCGAAGACATGTTGATACCTCAACAGTTGAATCTTTTCCAAATTTTTGCACCAAAGCTTGAGGGGAATCAACATCATCTCAGGTGGAATACAATTTTGAAATTGAGAATCAATTCAACAATTCAGCGGGAAAGGAGTATAGAATACTTCAGCAAAACGAGCTTTGAGTGTGAGATTATGCTCCAGTTGAGCAAAGCGTTGGATTTAAATATCGTGAAGCGCCATTAATTGCGAAATTTACAGCTGCAAGCTGAAATTAAGATTGCCATAATTTCAATCATCAGTCAAATGCGAATATAATGAAGATAGCAAAACTTTGGCAATTTTACCGAAAGGACTGAGAAAGTTATTTGCAGAATTTTAAATATTTATTTGATCTTGCGTCTTAGCGGGTTTGTGCGAGGCTATTTTTTTTCAGATTTATATCGATTCAGAATCTCAATCACCTGCCGGGCAGTTGCGGATTGTTTTAAATTCTGAATGCTGCTTTTAAGGTAATAAGATTGTCGATCCAACCAGCTCGCAAAATCGTCACTGCCGATAATTGAATGCCAATCCGGATGGGTGGCAGCCACCTCCGCATAAACAAGGACCGCGCCGGTTAAGTCGGAAGCAAACAGGCTGCCGGCCTCAACCGCATGGTCGCTTGCGAACTGTTTTAAGGCGGCGGTGGTTTGCGGGCCAATGATGCCGTCTATAGGGCCCGTATCATAACCACCGGCGATCAGGCTTTTCTGGGCCCTTTTGACTCGCTCCGGATCCCGGCTGTATTTGTTTAGCGCCGCTTCAGTCAACAGGACGTCATAGTCAATTTTTGAGTGCACATTGATCTTTTGTTTACCTGTTGAGGCATTATATCCTTGTGCGGCTGATTCACCGGCCGACTCTGCCTCAAATTCTTCGTGCACAGGCAGCGCTGAAGCCGGCTGGGAAGAGGTGGCCACAGCCGGCTTTTCTTCTGCAGTGAAGGCTGTTTGAAAGCCCTGCTGTTGGGGCTTTTTGCGATCTGAAATTTGATAAACCATCGAAGCTCCCAAAACCACAGCAATGGCAATCAAACCATATAGAATTGCCTTTCGGTTGGAAAGCTTGCTGTTTTGCGATGGTATGGTTTCTTCGGAAGATATTGATTGCGGTTCAGATTCTAGAGGCATTCCGTCGGGTGCAACAAAATTTTTTTGATCTTCATCTTGGTTTCTATCCGGCAATTTTGTCAGAAGAAAGGTTTTTACGCGTTTATAGGCTTCGTCTATTTCTTTTGACTTGATCTCCGCTTTGCGCCGGTAGCGCGGCAGATTTTGATAGGTCTGCGGGCGCCAGGTCTCAGATAATTTTTTATAGGCCTGCTCCACTTCCTCGATCGAAGCGGACATGTCGAGCCCTAAGATTTCATAATACTTTTTCATATCAACCTACGGGGCTTCAGTCTATTTTATTTGCGTTTCACCAGATTCCCATAAATGTCATTGATGATTTTAGCAGAAGCCTCTGACATGGCCTGGCTCATCGCTTCAACGAAAGCCTTGGGATTTTTTTGTTTACAGGGCTTGCTCACCTGATAGGTTTTCTGGAAGCAGATTTTTTTATCCAGGTCGGATTCCTGTACCGCCATTAAAACAATGCTGAGCGCTAAAACCGCCTGGCAGCCGCTTGCGGTGTCGGACTCCAAAAATTCATTCACGCTGCCCTCCAGCACATAGGCATATGGGAATTTGCTGTGGCGGGTCAGAACGGCCTTGAATAGCTGGGATTGCTGAATGTCCCTGGCTAAAAAATAGGTAACCGATTCACCGGGGTTCGCGCGCCACTTGTGGTAGGTATACGCCGCTCTCTGGTATGAATGATCGCGATAGATGATTTTGTGGGTATTATACATGGGGGCAACGCTAAACTGTTCGATCTTGATGACCTCCGCAAGGGGTTGAAAGCCGCGCATCCGGGGCGGATCATATTCGAGACTGTAATAATCAATTTTGTTGCTGGGCTGCTTAAGATCGAGGCAGGCGCTTAAAAGCAGCGCAAGACCGATCAATATGATCCGAATTATCTTCTTGCCAGTCATCGATGATCTCCATTTATTGATTGCCGCCATCAATATTACGGGGCCTGGGGGGTTCGCCAAACAGTAATTGCGAGGGGTGGTCGGCCAGCAGTTCCATGAGCTGGTTCAGGTTTTCACTGGCCATTTCCAGATTCTGCGCAGCAACCACCAGATGATGCATCAGCTCGGATATGGACGCATCGGTTCCGCTTATCAGACGATTACCCTTGTTTAAGAGGACATTGGCATTTTGCATGGCCCGGCTAAAATTATCCAGGCCGGCTTTGATCGCCTCCTCTCTGCCGGCGACGATACCCTCTATCCGGGCAAAGGTGTGGCCGGCTTTGTCCAGAAGGCTATTCAATGACTGACCTGCTGTCTCAGCTGAAGCTAAAACGCTATCCCATCTTTCGTCTGCCAGGATTTGCTCCATTTTTTCAAATGATGAATTTATCGTCTGAGAAATGCGGTGCACATCGGCATCATCAACGCTTTGATTGATATTGTCCAGAGTCGCTTTAATATTGTCTGAAATTTCCTCAAGATTCAGTGCTTTTATCTGGTTGAGGATTTCATCGAAGCCTCCAATTAAACCACTGATTTCAGATGGTTTTGAAGCAATGATCGGGTACTCCGACGGGAAGCTGAGGGGCGGTGACTGATCCGGTTCACCTTCTCTTTTTTGATCCAGTTCCACAAACATGCTTCCGGTAATTCCGACGGATTTTAACTGGGCCACGATATTTTCGTTGAGCTTCTGGCCGGATTCTATTTTTAAAATGACTTTAATGAGCCTTGAATCCGGCGCCACGCCGATACTCTCGACGCGACCGGTAAAGACACCCCGGTATTTCACCGGCGAATCGACATCCAGGCCCTGCACGGACTCATCGAAATAAGTTACGTAAAATTGGCCTTTTTGCAAAAAGCGGGACATGCCCAGCCAAATGGTGACCAGTATTGCCAGCGTAATTCCAGCGGCCACAAATAATCCGACGGCAAGCTTTGTTTTCTGGGTGGCCATTAAAGCCCATCCTTTCTATTTGTAAGCGTATTACCCGAATTTTGCATGAGCCCTATTGAATCCCCTACGGGGGCCGCGAAGCGGCCCCGATGAAATAGGCTGCGCCCCGGTTAAACAGGCTACGCGTTTAACGGGGTAAACATTCAAAAGGGCCAGTCGCAGGCTTTCATATTCTCATTAATTTTATGAGAAGCCCCTTGATATCATAAAATTAGAGGCTTCATCCCGCAAAGCGGGATGAGATTCAGGTATTATCTGCGGGCAGTCGGTTAAAAAATTGTTTCACAAATGGATTGCGGCTTTGATCTCTTAAATATTTCGGATCGCCATCGGCGATAATACCCCGCGTGCTTTTGTGCAGCATGATCACCCGATCAGCCACAGCAAAGATACTTTCAAGCTCATGGGTGATAATGACCATGGTGGTTCCCAGGCTTTGATTGAGATGAACGATCAGATTGTCCAGTTCGGCTGATGTGACCGGATCCAGACCGGCAGAAGGTTCATCAAAAAACAGAATTTTGGGATTGAGGGCCATGGCCCTTGCCAGGCCGGCTCTTTTTTTCATTCCGCCGCTGATCTCGGATGGCAAATAGTTTTGATAACCATCCAGATTGACAAGATTGAGCTTCATCTTAACCAGATGATCTACGGATTCTGCGGGCAAATCCGTGTATTCTAAAATCGGCAGAGCCACATTTTCAGCCACCGTCATGGATCCGAACAGGGCGGCACTCTGGTAAAGGACGCCGACCTTTCTGAGTATCTGTTGCAAAGCGTCTTCATCACAGCTAGAAATGTCATCCCCATCGACGATGACTTCACCGGCAGCGGGCTGATCAAGTCCCAGAAGGTGTCTGAGCAAAGTGCTTTTGCCGCTGCCGCTTCCCCCCAAAACAGCAAATATTTCACCGTCATAAACGTCAAATGAAATCCGATCAAGAATAATGTCGTCACCGTATCTGGCGACCAAATTCTTGACCTGAATGACGGCTTTTCTTCTCATCGGACCTGCCTCATCCCCAGTAACGCAATATAACGGCAAAAACGGCATCGGCCAGTATAATCAAGAAGATACTGCTGACCAC
>JASFTL010000050.1:0-13045 GCA_050053555.1 Desulfobacterales bacterium | reverse complement strand
CAACCCCAGCAGCGTCATCGAATAATAGGCCATATAGCCCCCGATCATATAGAACTCTCCGTGGGCGAAATTGATGATCCGCATGACGCCGTTTAAAAGCGCCAGCCCGACACCCATGAGCGCGTAAACCAACCCGATGGTTATGCCGCGTATAAACAGTTCCAATAACATTCGCTAATCTCCCGGAAGGACATCCCGGGGCTGGGGGCGCCCCGGGATGTTTTGTTCGGATTCGATACTATTGAGGATAAATTTGCTCGCGGTTGTACCCTTTCCCTTCAACGGCAGTCAGCCTGTTGATAAAGAGCTGATGTCCCATCCACTGATTCCAAATCGGTCCCGGTCCTTCCCTACGTTCAAAGGTAATGAGGCCCGTGGTGCCTTGAAACTTTGTGTCCTTGAGCCCTGCAGCAATATCTTTGGGATCTGATGATTTGACTCGCTCCATGGTCTCTGCCAAAATCATCACCTCGTCATACAGAAAAAGGGCGAAAACCGGCGGATCCATGTTATATTTAGCCTTGTAGGCCTTTTTGAAGCTTTCACCTAAAGGAGACAGCTTAAGCTTATCCGACTCAAAGGTAGCATAGGTAACACCGACGCCCTTATCGCCCAAGATTTCCTGAAAGGCCGGATAGGTAGGCCAGTCCCAGCTGCAAAGGATTTGCATCTCGGGTGCAAGACCGATTTCGTAAGCCTGTTTGGGTATCAGGTTGGTGGCCTCATAGACTGCGGCGATAACCAGGAGTTCCGGCTTGGGCGATTTGGCTTTCAGTTCCAGTAGTTGGGGCTTAAGATCCGTTGCCTCTTGCGGATAGCCGATACTGTGTACGTTAAGCCCTTGGGCTTTTGCAATTTTTTCCAGATATTCAGCAAACCCGGTACCAAAGGCATTGGTTTCATACAGGATGGCGATGTTCTTAAAATTGTTCTTTATGTAAGGCAACGCCAGTTGGGCGATTTCGGCGTTAAAAGGCCCGACGCGATAGATATAATCCGAATGGCCTGCAGTTAAATCGTCGGTCCAGCTGTAATGGAGCATAATCGGCACCTGCATCTGAGTGGCGACTTTCGCCTGAGCCACCGCTACTGAGCTGTGCCACAGTCCCACAACGGCGGAGACTTTCTTGGTGGTAATCATTCTCTTAATAGCGATAACCCCGGCGGCTGGCTTGCCCTCGTCATCGGCAATGATGACCTCAACTTTCTTGCCTAGGATTCCACCCTTGGCATTGAGTTCCTCTACCGCCAATTCGACGGTTTGCACGTTGATTTTACCGGACCTAAAATCACCGGTCGACAGGGGAGTAACCAGCCCCAATTTGATGGTATCGGCTGCAATTGCGCCGAAAGGGAGAAAAAAAGCAGATACAGCTAAAATAAAGACGATTATTAACACTGACTTTTTCATAGGACCTCCTTTGTTTTGATTTAAGGTTAATATCAAACTCCCAGATAGTTTTTCTTGATATGCTCATTTCCCAGCAGTTGTTTGCTGGCCCCCTGCATGGCAATTTTGCCATTTTCAAGCAAGTAGCCGCGCTGACTGATTTTGAGCGCGTGAAAAATATTTTGTTCGGTCAATAAAATTGTAGTCTTCTCTTCCTGATTGATACGGACAAGCACACTAAGAATGTCTTTGATTACCAGAGGCGCCAATCCCAGGGAGGGCTCATCCAAAAGGAGCATCTTGGGATTGCACATCAGACCGCGTCCAACGGCCAGCATCTGGCGCTCTCCGCCGCTGAGGGTTTCTTCATATTGCTTGCGGCGGTCAGCTAAAATTGGAAACAAATCAAAAACAAAATCCATCTGTCGCTTTATGTTTCGACGCGCTGTTTTAGGATAAGCACCCATTAAAAGGTTCTCTTCAACACTCATCTGTCCAAAAAGCCAGCCCTCCTCCGGCACCAGCGATAGACCGAGGGCAGCGATTTCATCGGCCGCAAGACCGTGAATAGGGCGGTTATTAAAAGATATGGCGCCCTGTTCCGGATCTAGCATGCCGGCGATGGTTTGAAGCAAGGTTGATTTTCCCGCGCCATTCGGACCCAATATGCACACAAACTCCTCTGTCTGAATCTCCAGCGATACGGAGTAGAGCGCCTGAAGACCGTCGTAAAAGACGTTTAAATTTTCGATATGCAACATCTTCCGCCTACTTTTTCTCAAACTTGTATTCTTCGCCCAGATAGGCTTCTATCACTTTTTCATCGTTGGCGATATCAGCCGGACAACCGTCGGCAATGAGCGCGCCTTGATGAAGGCAAAAAATGTGATGGGCGGTCTCCATTATGGCGCTCATCACATGTTCAACCCACAGGATGGTGACCTTGAACTCTGAATGAATTTGGACCAGAATCTCCATCATCTCTTTAGTCTCTGAAGGGTTCAATCCGGCAATGGTTTCATCCAAAAGCAGCAGTTGGGGATTAACCGCCAGAGCCCGAGACAGTTCCAAGAGCCGTCGTTCTTGAAATGTCAAAGTTTTGGCTAACCGGTTGCGCTTTTCCCATAATCTGGATAGATCAAGCAGTCCTCTGATGTCCACCTGCCCCGGTTGAGCGCAAACCTGAATGTTTTCATAAACGCTCATGTTCATAAAGGGCCGCGGAATCTGATAGGTACGCCCAATGCCAGCGCGACATATTTGGTGGGGACGCATGCCTGAAATGGTACGATCTTGGAATAGGATTTTGCCCTGCGTCGGTTTATATACACCGGTGATGCAGTTAATCAGGGTCGTTTTGCCAGCACCGTTGGGTCCAATCAGGGCCACAATCTGATGCTTAATGATGTCAAGGCTGATATTCTTGAAGACCACCAGGCCTCCAAAAGCCATCGAAAGGTCCCTTGCCTGAAGGAGCACTTCCGGTTTTTCATTGTCAGTCATAATGTACTCCAAAAAAATGTACAGCCCAGTTTCACCTTTACACTCAAATGGATGAGAAGAACCTAAATTGAATCGACTATTTCGAATTTATAAAAACCGATTTGAATTAGGCAGAATGATTCTGTGTATGTAATATATCAGATTCAGTTACATTATGTCCGACCACCTGTCAAGAAAAAAATTAAAATTAATCAAAAAATGTTTCAATCAATTTTCTGTTTTCCTGTCTTAATTTCTAACACATTGTTATTGATAATAAAAAATAAAATTACAACCCTAATTAAATAACACGACAGTGGCCAAATAAAAAAATATTAAACTCATTAATAAAACACTTGACAAGGTTGTTGTGTATGTAATATATCACAAACACTATATGGGAGGGCGTCCCATCTATCTTAATCAAATGTCGACAGCAAGTAGAGAGAAAGGGTTTTTGTAATGCCAAAGTTTTCTACAATCGAGCAGCCGGAGTCACTGGCTAAAAAAGCGCATGAAGCTATCCGCAATTCCCTCCTCTCCGGTGAGTGGAAGACTGGAGAAATATATAACGAAAAAGCGATCGCATCTGATCTGGGGATTTCGCGTACGCCGGTCAGAGAAGCGCTGCTTGAACTTGCTTCCCAGGGACTCATCGTATTTTTGCCACGCAAGGGGTTAATGGTCAATCGTTTCACACGACGCGATGTTGATGAAATTTTTGAATTGAGAAAAGCAATCGAGCTGGCGGCGGTGGAAAAAATTACCAGGACCTCGCCTCCGTTTGATCTTTTTGAAATCGAAGAATCTCTGCTCAAGCAGCGGAAGGCAGCAAATGAAAAGAATTATCCTGCATATATGGAGGCGGACAGGCTGTTCCATACCCGTTTCAGTGAATTAACCAATAACCGCCGCTTAATCGCTATCCTGGAAAACTTGAGAGATATGATTCACATGATGGGATACAAAGCCTTGTCTTTGGAGGGCCGCGCGCTGGAAGTCATCGAAGAGCATCAAGCGATTTTTGAAGCAGTCAAAAAAGGAAATGTCGAGGAAGCCCGGAGAGCCATGGAGAACCATTTGGAGAAAAGCAAAGAGGCCGTCGAAGAATCCAAACTTTAGAAACAAAATTGCCTTTCTCCAGCTGGCCATATCGATCCAAACATTCCGTCACTCGCAGCATCAGGAGGAAAAAATGCGTATTCGATCTTTTGATTACTCAGAAGCAGCCAGTTTAGATGATGCTCTGAACGAACTCGAAAAATACGGAACCGATGCCAAGATCATTGCCGGGGGAACAGATCTGGTATTAAATATGAAGAAGAAAAAAATCCTACCTTCCCGTGTGATTAGCCTCCACAATCTTAAGGAACTGGATTTCGTTCAAAAACAAAATTCCAAGGTTCGAATCGGAGCACTGGCCAGACACGCCGATCTTGCCGCAAACCAACAGCTAATCCATCATTTTCCAATCATATGCCAGGCGGTCGGCTTGATTGGATCCTGGCAGATTCGTAACGTTGGCACGATCGGCGGCAATATCTGCAATGCCTCCCCTGCAGCTGACTCGGTCCCCCCGTTAATGGTGCTGAACGCACAGCTCACGCTGGCATCAAAGGCGGAAGAAAAGAAAATACCCATCAATTCGTTCTTTGCCGGACCGGGTGAAACTATAATGGAGCCCGGTCAAATATTAAAAGAAATTGAAATTAAAATTCCCAAACAGCGCTCCGCAGGATGTTATTTGAAACTTCGGAGAAGAAAGGCGGTCGATGTTTCACTGGCCGGGGTGGCTTTTCAAGCCAAGATCGCATCCGATGAAACAACCCTTGCCGAAGTCGCCATCGCATTAGGCGGAGTAGCACCGACCCCAATCAGAGTCCCTGAGGCGGAAGCGATGCTTACCGAGTTATCTTTGGCCGAAGCCATGGCAAAAATACAAGATTGTGCCAATTTGGCTGCCGATGCAGCCAGGCCCATTGATGATGTGCGGGCGACGGCCTCGTATCGGCGCATTATTATTCGTGTTTTTTTGCAGCAATGCGCGGCAACAGTTATCGATACCCTCAAAAAAGGCGGAGGAAATTAAACATGCATATCCCCATTAACATCACGGTTAACGGTGAAGCATATCATCTGGAAGTGAAGCCCAATCGGGTTCTGTTGGATGTTCTGCGTGAAGATTTGGGCCTCACAGGCACAAAAAAGGGATGCGGTCTGGGCAAATGCGGTGCCTGTACCATTTTATTGGATGGCCGACCAGTTCATTCCTGTCTGCTGCTTGCAGCCCAAGCAGATAGAAGACAGATCACGACAATTGAGGGCATCGCCACAGAAGAACCTCATCCACTTCAGGCCGCTTTCGTTGCAAAAGGCGCTGTTCAATGCGGTTTCTGCACGCCCGGAATGATCAATGCCGCCAAAGCCCTGCTTGACGTCAATCCGGATCCCGATGAAGCTGAAATCAAGTTGGCAATTGCCGGTAATTTGTGTCGCTGCACCGGTTACAACCAGATTGTTTCGGCAATCCAATCTTGCACCCTATCAACATCAGACCGCAAGGCAGCGGAAAGGAGAGAATCAAATGAATGAATTAGAAATTGTCGGCAAATCCTTTCCGCAAATCGATGGGATGCAAAAGGCCATGGGCAAAACAAAATTCGTCACGGATTTGGTTTTGCCGGGCATGCTCTACGGACGTACGCTGCGCAGCCCTTACCCCCATGCGAATATTAAAAATATTAAGACTTCCAGGGCCAGAGCACTTGCTGGTGTCAAAGCGGTCGTCACTTATGCCGATACCCCGGGCATCAAATTCGGACCGCGCTCAGAAGACTGGACAATCTTTGCCGGGGACAAGGTCCGCTTTCACGGAGATGAGGTCGCCGCCGTGGCCGCAATAGATGAAGATACGGCCGAAGAAGCCCTGGATCTGATCGAGGTAGAGTATGAAGAGCTTCCTTTTGTAGCAGATCCGCTGGAAGCCATGCAGCCAGGAGCTCCCCTGGTCCACGATGACAAGCCGGCTAATATTGCAGCTGAATTCAAAGTTGAAGCTGGTGACGTCAACCGGGTCTTTGAAGATTCCCACATTATCTATGAAGATCGTTATTACACCAACCAAGTATACCAGGCTTATATGGAACCAATGGCTGCGCTGGCCGACGTTGATCTGTCCGGGCGAGTAACAATGTGGACCGGAACTCAAATTCCGAACATGATGCGCATGACCTACGCCAAGGCTTTAGGTATCTCACCGGATAATATCCGGGTCATCGTTCCCGATTATGGAGGAGCTTTCGGCGCCAAGATGGAAAACAACATCCATCTCGTCGCCGCGATTTTGGCCCAAAAGGCGCAAACTCCGGTGAAATTGGTCAACACCCGTTATGATGATTTTATTGCCGGAAACCCGCGGGTACCTATGTATATCGACATCAAGCTGGGCGCCACAAAAGAAGGTATCCTAACGGCTAAAGAAGTTAAGGTTATCGGTTCAGCTGGCGCCCGGCTAGTGTATTCCATGGTGATTGTGGCTACGGCTTGCTACCGGGTTGACTCGCTGTATCGTTTTCAGCATGTGCGTTCAAAAGGTTATACCGTTTATACGAATACTGTGCCCACGGCCTGCTTCCGCGGTTTCGGCAACTCTCAAATGACCTTTGTGCTTGAATCGGCATTAGACATGCTCGCCGATCAGTTGAACATGGACCCAGCAGAGCTGCGCATAAAAAACGGTATCGGACCCAATCAGACCAGCGTTCACGGATGGAAAATAAACAGCTCCGGGCTGAAAGATTGTGTTATCCAGGCTACGGAGAAGGCTGATTGGCAAAAGAAGCGGCAGAAGAAAAAACCTTTCAAAGGAATAGGGCTTGCCTGCTGTAACCATGTATCCGGCAACCGTCCTTTTGCCCGTGAGTTTGACGGCGGAGCAGGTATCGTCCGTGTGGGCAGGGACGGACGGGTGACGGTATATCACGGCGAATCAGATATGGGCCAGGGGCAGAAGACCACCTTTGCCCAGATAGCAGCCGAATGTCTGGGGGTTCCTTTGGAAATGGTCCACGTGCCAGATGTCGATACCGACATTTCTCCTTTCGGTCTGGGAAGTTTCGCAACTCGGGGAACATTGATGGGCGGGAACGGCGTACTGGCCGCTGCCAAAAATGCCTTCAGACAACTGGCGGAAATCGCTGCGGAAATACTTGAAGCCAGAGTGGAAGACATTAAATGTCGCCAGGGTAAGTTTTTTGTGGGAGGTTCTCCGGAAAGGAATCTGCCGTTTCAAAAGGTGGCTGCCCAGGCCACGTTTGCTCGGCATGGCGCACCGGTCGTTGGAACCGGTTTTTACAAACCACCTACGGAGTTGCCGGATCCCGAAACCAAGTACGGCAATAT
The DNA here is from genome assembly GCA_050053555.1 of Desulfobacterales bacterium. Lineage (GTDB taxonomy): Bacteria > Desulfobacterota > Desulfobacteria > Desulfobacterales > JAHEIW01 > JAHEIW01. The sequence continues at coordinate 5,772 of JASFTL010000050.1, read as the reverse complement.
CTCTCCAGCCTATCCCTTTGCGTGCCAAATTGCGGAGGTGGAAGTCGATCCCAACACCGGCCAGGTAACCGTGACCAATTTTGTTGCCGCCCATGATGTCGGTCGGGCCATTAATCCGATGGCCACGGAAGGACAGATCCGGGGCGGTGTAACCCAGGGGCTGGGGTGGACGCTGATGGAAGATATGGCCTACGAAGACGGCAAGATATTAAACCCCGATTTTGTTGATTACATTGTCCCCAGTGCATTGGATATACCGGATATAAAACCGATTTTAGTGGAGCCTATCGAACCCAACGGCCCTTACGGTGCAAAAGGCATTGGAGAACCCGCGCTGAATCCAACAATGGCAGCCATCACCAATGCGATATACAATGCCACCGGAATCAGGGTCAAAAGATTGCCCGTTTTACCCGAGAAAATTCTTGCTGGGTTGAATAAAAATAGAAATAGCTGATGAGCTTTTTCCAGAACAAATAACTTTTGATTCCCTATTTGTTTGTAACGCAATTGGGATATGAAAAAGGGGGATTGTAACCATGCCTAAGCCCGAGATCGAATTCAAAGATTATGACACAGAGTATGAATGGCGACCAGTGGAAGGAGATACCCTGGGGATTAAAGAAAAAATTCTCAGCTCCGATCCAGACACCGGAGATTATACCCGCATGCTCAAGTTCCCGCCGGGCATCGAAACCTCGGAAACCCTGGTCCATGAATTCTGGGAGGAAGTTCTGATTGTAGAGGGCAGCCTCTACGATATGGCTAAAAAAGAAACTTTTCTGCCGGGATTTTATGCTTGTCGTCCACCGGGAATGACACATGGACCGTATAAAATTCCTTACGGGTGCATCACCTTTGAAATCAGGTACCATAAGTAATTCAGGTTGATCGGCCGTTAAAGAGTCGATCTGTGATTGGTTACACTCATCCGATGACAAGGAGAAAAAGATTGAAGCTAGATCTTATCTTGGAAAATAAACAGGAGCGGCGGCAGCTGGTGTTTAATTACAGCCGTATGATCAATGCCGGCTACGTCGGCAAAAACCAGCAAGAAGTTCGACGTCACATAGAGGAGTTGGCCGCTAAGGGGATCCCCGGTCCCAAATCGATACCGGTCTTATTTCCTGTGGTTTGCAATGCATTGATAACTGATTCAGAAGTTGAAGTTTACGGAAGCAAAACCTCCGGAGAAGTGGAATATGTCCTTTGTATCGTCACAGAAGACGAAGTGTATGTCGGATTGGGGAGTGACCATACGGACCGTCATTTAGAAGAAACCGATATACCGCGAGCAAAACAAATTTGTCCAAATTTAATGAGTCAAACGGTTTGGCCCCTGGAAGAGGTTGAGCCTCACTGGGATGATCTTTTTATGAGTGCCAATGTCTTAAAAGATGGCAAGGACATTCGCTACCAGGAAGGACGTTTGGGCTTACTTTTAAATCCGGAGGAACTCATGTCCTTCGTGAGAAGTAAAATTGATGGTCCTCTAAAAAATCTGATTATTTTTTCAGGAACCATGGGAATGTTGACAGGCGAATTTATTTTCGGTGAATCATTCTCTGCCAAGTTAGTTGACGAAAAAATAAACCGTCGAATAGAAATCTCTTATGATGTCAAACCACTGAATTACCTGACGGTGGAAGGAACATGACCCAAGTTGAGCTAAAGTGGGTCGTGAATTATTCGTTTTGAGGTTAATCGTTTTAAAGGTAAAAGATCTTAACGAACGCAACGATCCAAGCAAAGGAGGCGCTCATCAAATACGAATAACGAATAAAATTGACGCCACATTCTCGTTTCTTGCCTCCTTTGATGAATGAAAGAAGGAAGAATATGAAAGTTGCATCCATTCAAATGTCCGTTGTCGAAGGTGACAAAACGGCTACCATTGACAAGGCCGTTGAAAACATTCACCGTTGTGAGGGGAGCGATCTTGTCATATTGCCGGAGATCTGGAATGTCGGTTTCATGAGCTTTGATCGCTATGTTTCCGAGGCTGAGGATTGCAACGGTCAGACTCTTACAAGGCTGCGCGAAGCTGCCAAAAAAATCAGTGTATATTTGCATACCGGCAGCTTCGTTGAGAAGATAAACGGTAGCTATTACAACTCCAGCTATCTGGTATCGCCTGATGGGGATGTTCTTGCTCACTACCTGAAGATTCATCTCTTCGGTTATAATTCCAAAGAAACCCAGATCCTGACCCCGGGTGATAGAGTTGTCCTAGCCGAAACTGCCAACGGTAAAATCGGTCTTGCCACCTGCTATGATCTTCGCTTTCCTGAGCTATTTCGCGCAATGGCTGAACAGGGGACCGAAATTTTTCTGATTTGCTCTGCCTGGCCTTATCCGAGGCTTGAGCACTGGCTGATGTTAAACCGCGTGCGCGCATTGGAAAACCAGTGTTTCCTGATCTCATCTAATTCCGTCGGCATAAATCAGGGCATCCAGTTTGTCGGTCATAGCATGATCGTCAATCCATGGGGGACAATTTTAGCCAGTGCCGGTGATACCGAAGTCATCATCAAATCCGAAATTGATAAGGCCGAACTTGTAACCGCCCGACAGCAGTTTCCGGCCCTGGCCGATCGAAAAGATTGGCTGAAGGGGGGTAGGAAACTAAATGTAGGTTGCAATCCGTAAGAAAGGAGAATTAGCATGGCAAACTTAGATATCAATTTTTGTGGCGTTCGCATCAAAAACCCTTTGGTGGCAGCTTCTGCCGAGCCAACCTTGAATGCCAAAAATATGAAAAAATGCATTGATACCGGTGCCGGAGGCGTGATTGCTAAAACCATGACCGACTCACCAGAAATGCGGGAATTGACGACCCGGGCTAAATGGCGGTTTTTAAACCAGCGCCACGAAGTCTGTCACGGAAAAGTCCCGCGCGGCTTCAGTCTCTACAGTCGCAGCGGCCTGGCAATCGAGCCACCGGAAGATTTTGTCAAGGAAATAAAAGAAACGCTGGAATATGCAAATGACAACGATGCGGTTGTCATCGGCAGTATCGGTTCAATTGAGCTCGATGGTTGGGTGACTTTGGGCAAGCAAATGGAAGATGCCGGTGTGCCGCTCATCGAACTGAATTTTGGCTGTCCCCACCCGAAGCTGATGCCCGGCGTACGTACCGGTATGAATGTCGGCCAGGATTTTGATTATGCATGTGAGATCACGCAAGCCGTGGCCGAAGCCCTGACCGTTCCGATCATGATCAAAGTGACGCCCCAGGTGACAGATCTGGTAGCATTTTCAGGAATGTTGAAAGATGCCGGTGCAGCGGCGGTTACCCTAACCAACCGTTTCATCGGTTTTGTCCCTGACATCGAAACCGGAAAGCCGTTGATATACGGCCAAGCCGGTGTCGGTGGTCCCTGGACCAAGCCGTTGACCCTGCGCTGGATCAATGAGGTTAGAAAAGCCTATAACGGGGAAATTTTTATCGCCGGAACCAACGGTGCCTATGACTGGCGCGACATCGTCATGTTTATCATGAGTGGCGCCCACATCGTGGAAATGTGCTCAGCGGTGATGTGTTACGGCTACAGCTGGCTGGGAAAACAGGTCAAAGGCTTGGAAAAATTTATGGACGAGAAAGGTTATCAGAGCGTAAATGAAATGCTCGGCATTGCATCGGATGCCGCCATGGCTTACTGCGATATGCCCGCTGAAAAAGCACATGTCGTTGTTGAAAACTGCATCAACTGTAAGATGTGTCTAAAAGTCTGTTTCGCCAACGCCATGCAGGATGGTGATGAGCATACGTGGGTTGATTCGGACAATTGTATCGGCTGCGGCGGGTGCTACTCGGTGTGTCCGGCTGAAGGTGCCATCGAGATCGAAGCTATATCCGAATCTGAAACCTGCGAACCGATGGTACAGCATTAGCTGAAATTGAGGTCTCTGATTAACTGGATAATGTCTTTCCATCGAAATGGTGACGTTTATGAAACCAATTATTCAATTTTTGTCCGATGACGAAATTAAACTCCTTCACAACCAGTCATTTCAAATATTAAATGAAATCGGGATGCGTCTACCCCACAAGGAAGCACTTGAACTGATGTCGCAAAACGGGGCCGAAATTGTTGATGAAAATGTGGTGAGGTTTCCGAAGCAATTAGTGCAGACCGCTATCGAAGCATTACCGAAGCGAAAAGATGTTACCCTCTATGGTCGTGATCCAAAACATGACGTAACCTTTGAAAAACATGAACCTGCGCTCGCGTGCATGACCATGGCGGTAAATGTCATTGATCCTTACACCCGGCAGAAGCGATCGGCAACCGATGAGGACCTGTCAACTTTGACGCGCATTGCCGACCAGTTGGAAAACATTCGAGTCAACGGCGGCCTGGTGACACCCCAGGAAGTTCCAGGAAAATTTAACGATTGGTACACATGGGCCACAACCATTAAAAACACATCCAAACACATCACCGGGGGAATGCTGGGCGCCCGCTGCGTACAAGACGCTGCAAAAATGGGGGCTATCGCACTCGGGGATGAGAATCGTTTCCGTGAAAGGCCGTTTATTTCCGGCTGGGTTTTGACCCTGCCGCCTCTCGCAATCGATTCAGAGTCCTTGGAAGCGCTGATGGAAATGAGCCGATGGAAAATTCCGGTGATGCTGAGCTCCGGTCCGATACTGGGAACATCTTCGCCGGTAACCCTGGCCGGCGCCATCGCACAAGCGCATGCCGAAATTTTAGGATGCATTACAATATCCCAGCTGACAAATCCCGGAGCCCCGATCGTATACACAAGCTTTGCACGCGGTATGGATATGAAAAGCGGCAATATATCCATGGCTTGTCCAGAATTCGGCATTTTAAAAGTCGCGCTGGCTCAGATGGGAAAATATCTGGATCTACCCATCCGGATGCCCTCAATGCTCAGAGACGCCAAGATATTGGATGCCCAGGCGGGATTTGAAACCGGAATGGTCGGCACGGTAACCGGTTTGATTGCCGACTTAATGGACGGCATGCAGCTTGATATGGATCTTGTCGTTGATTTCCCGGACCTGATCTTTTGTGATGAATGTATGGCCGGTATTCGCCGAATGGCCAGGGAATTGGAGGTCAATAAAGATTCTATGGCCCTGGAATCTATAAAAGACGTTGGCCCTGGCGGTACTTTCTTAAGTCACCCTCAAACCTACGATAACTTTCGACAGGAACTATGGATTCCGAAGCTGATTGAACGCAGAACTTGGGAATTATGGGAAAAGGAGGGTTCCCTGGACATTTTTAAAGTTGCCGAAAAAAAAGTCTTTGAAATGCTGGCCGAAAAACCTGCTGCCCTGCTTTCAACAGAGGTTGAAAATCAAATTGATGAGGTCGTCAGGATGGCCCAGAAAAAAACCACTGGACCCTAAATTTATAAACCATTTTTTTTCATACAATTGAATTACTCTGTTCTTTTATCTAATTATTTGAGAAAGACGCTCAACACCAGCTACTAAATCTTCTTTTCCGTAAAAGGCAAAGCAGAACCGTATGTAATTTCGTAAGCCATTGGCGCTTGAAAATTTAATGCCGGGCTGAAAACCTACCTGGTGCTTGTTTGCCTCGGTTAGTAAGATTTCGGAATCCGTTCCCTCAGGCAAACAAGACCAGATAAAATATCCCCCACACGGGTCGGTAAATGTTAAAGCAGGTATACGGTGGCGGAGGGCTTCACTCAAGGTGTGCATGCGGTCGTGGTAAGTTTTTTTTAAAAAATTTAAATAATCCTTTTGCAGATCCAGTTCGATCATACTGT
>JASFTL010000049.1:0-13201 GCA_050053555.1 Desulfobacterales bacterium | reverse complement strand
GGCTCATTTTGACCACCCTCGTTATGAGCTTTGGCTTTCATTATTTCGAAACCACCAACATGTCCCTGACACTGCAGTATTTTGATGTAAATACCTCGCCATGGGTTTTTGGAAAACAACGCAGCTATGCCGCCGCTTCGAGTATTGGCGTGGGTCTTCTAATATATGCGCTGGCTTTTTTCTTGAGCTTTACTCAAATCTACCTGCTCATCGGCGGGCTGATCATTACCGCCGCCGTCTGGGCATTAAACCAAAGGCCGGCTCAACAAGAAGTGATCCCTCAACGTAAAAAAATGATCGTCCGCAAGAAGTACCTGCTTTTTTACTTCCTGACCTTTATGGCCGGCGCCCGCCGTCAGATTTTTATGGCCTTTGCCGTGCTGCTGATGGTTCAAAAATTTCAGTATTCGCTTCAAGAGGTTACCCTCCTTTTTGTGATCAACAATGTGATCAATTATTATTTGAGCCCTTTGATTGGAAAAAGCATCGTCCGTTTCGGTGAACGCAAGGTGTTATCCCTGGAGTACTTCAGCCTGGTATTCATATTTATCGCATATGCGACCACCGGCTCAAAATGGTTTGTGGCGGTCCTATATATTCTGGATCACATTTTCTTTAATTTTTCCATCGCCATTCGAACCTACTTTCAGAAAGTCGGAGACCCCCGGGATATCGCCCCGAGCATGGCGGTGGGATTTACCATCAATCATATTGCTGCCGTCATTCTGCCGGCCATCGGGGGCTTCCTGTGGGTTATGGATTACCGAATCCCGTTTTTGGGCGGCGCCGCCATGAGTATCATCTCGCTGATCGCCGTCCAAAAAATAAGCGTGCCTGGTCACAGGGAAGCCTCCGCCTCATCGCTTTGAATCCCCAGAATTCGCTCTAAATCGCCATGCGCCCTTATGACGATAACCAGATGTATTCAGTCAGTTTTATCGCGTTGGCCGAGCTTTCAGCGCCCTCAACGCGAAATCTTGACAGCCGCATAAAGATGCCATATGGTGAAGCATGGACTCAGCAATGAAAGAAAAAATAGACAGGGTTCTGGATACGGTTAAAGAGCCGGAAACCGGATTGACAATGGCTCAATTGGGCTTTGTGGAACGAATTCGCTATAATGCCGAAAAAAAGAAACTGATGGTCTTTTCCTGTAATCTCAAACCCAATCACAAATATTGCTGTACCGTTATGCAAGGATTGCTGATTGCCGGTACCATAAACTCGCTGACTGAAGCGTTTCAGAAAGAATTTCCGGATCTAGCGGTTGAAGTTGTCTGATAAAAGCCCTCTGTATTCGGGACCCGGCCCGTTAGGATTGACCGCGTATCGAGCATAAAACCCACCCAAAGTTGCCGAGCGTTATGTTACGCCCGATCAACAGATGTTGTAGAGCTCCGAGGAGTTAATATCAGCAGATAATTCGTATCGTTAATGATTAATATCCGTTAACCAGGAGTAAATCATTATCTAAACATATAAGCAATTGAAATTTATATGCTTTTATTGCAAAGCAAATAGCCGAAATCCTGATTTCGGCTATTTTTTTTGATTTTCAGCCTAAATCCAAATCACTGCATAATATCAGATTAAAAATGTTAAAATTTTGTTGACTTTTTCCTGAGCATACATGAGGATTCTGGGCGGTAAAACGGCCTTTCCATGCACGGTCAAATGGATTTTCACTTCAACCGTGCTCAAAACGCATTTATTATGGAGAAATGGAAGGTGGACAAGTTTTGTTTATTTTTTAACAAAGCTTTGGTTTTACCCAAACCAAAGGAGGAGAAGGTTAATATTAACCGAAAGGAGGAAAAATGGGTGCTTTAGCGATTATGGTGCTGGCATTCGCCGGGTACATTATCATGTACCAGTTGTACGGCAAGTTTATCGGCGCGAAAATTTTCGCCTTATCCGGCGCTGCCAAGACCCCTGCCGTTGAAATGGAAGACGGGGTCGACTATGTTCCCACCAAAAAGGAAGTGATTTTCGGTCACCATTACACCTCGATTGCCGGAACCGGACCGATCGTCGGACCGGCCATCGCCATTATCTGGGGCTGGGTGCCGGCCCTGATATGGGTGTTTGTGGGCAGCATTGTCATGGGCGCGGTGCATGATTTCGGTGCCCTGATTATTTCCATGCGCAACCAGGGAAAATCGATTTCCGAATACACCGCCAAGTACGTTAACAACCGAACCAAGATTTTCTTTTTCCTGATCGTCTTTCTGGAATTGTGGATCGTAATCGCCATCTTCGGGCTTGTGATTGCCGTCGTCTTTGCCATGTATCCGACATCGGTGTTGCCGGTCTGGCTGGAAATCCCCATTGCCATTTATCTGGGCTATTTGATCTACAAAAAAGGCGCCAACGTCATGACCTGGTCGATAGTTGCCGTCATTGCCCTTTATGTAACGGTGGTCATCGGTGCCTACGTGCCGATCAAGATGCCCGCGATCGCCGGTATTCCACCCACCGGTGTGTGGACCATTATCCTGCTGGTATATGCTTTTATTGCATCAACGTTGCCGGTTACCACTTTGCTGCAGCCGCGTGACTTTATCAACTCCCACCAGCTGATCGTGGCCCTGGCATTGCTGACGCTGGGTGTCCTTTTTACGGGTTTCGGCGGCAGACTGGAGATCGTGGCTCCGGCGGTACAGCTCTCACCGGCCAAGGCACCGCCCATGTGGCCGTTCTTATTTATCACTATTGCCTGTGGAGCCATATCCGGCTTTCATTCCCTGGTATCTTCGGGCACCTCAGCCAAACAGGTGCGCGATGAGCAGGATTCCCTGTTTGTGGGCTATGGATCCATGCTGCTCGAAGGCGTGCTGGCCACTTTGGTGATCATCGCCGTCTCTGCCGGAATCGGCATTGCCTATACCACCAAAGACGGTGCCCTGTTGACCGGTACAGCGGCCTGGACCACCCATTATTCATCCTGGGCGGCAGCCGCGGGTCTCGGATCCAAGGTCGCTGCTTTTGTTGATGGATCGGCCAATATGATTGCCACCCTCGGTATTTCGAAAAATTTCGCGCTGGTGATCATGGGTGTGTTCGTGGCCTCCTTTGCCGGTACCACACTGGACACCGCCACCCGGATTCAACGCTATGTGATCTCCGAGCTGTTCGGCGGCCTTAACCTCAAGGCCTTTACCAACCGTTATGTCGCAACCGTCATAGCCGTTGGGTCTGCTCTTATCCTGGCTTTTGCGACCGGTGCCGGTGGAAAAGGGGCGCTCACACTCTGGCCGCTGTTTGGGGCCACCAACCAGACCCTGGCGGCCCTGGCATTGATTATTATCACCCTGTATCTGAAACGCCGCGGTGGGGTGAAATGGTTGATTTCCGGCATCCCGGCCGTATTTATGGCGATCATGACCATCTGGGCCGTGATTCTCAACCAGGTGAAATTCGGTGCCGGCGGCAATATGCTGCTGACGGTGATTAATATCTGTATTCTGATCACAGCGCTCTGGATTGCAATTGAAGGGGTCATCAAATTCTTCTCAACCGGTGAAGAAGCGGCGCCACCGGGCGCACCGGAAACCGTCTAAACCCATTAATTAAGTGGAAGTATCGCCAACAGGCGATACTTCCACACTTTACCAAGCCCCTGTGAGATTCGATCAACCTACCGCCGGTTTTAGGACAGGAATTCATTCACAAAACCCGCTTGAGATACTTTTTTTATGACCCATGACTTAAAACGGACGTATTTTACCCTCCTGCTGCCGGCGGTGGCGGGTTTTATTTTGATTTCTGCCCTGCGGCATTTCCAGCTGGTCGGTTTTAATATTCCCCTGATTCCACCGATACTCTACTCTATTATCTTTGTGGTCTCGGTCTGCCTGGCGGTGGCCCTGCCGATTTTTTACCGTTCCGTATTTGCGAACAAACGGCGCCATCAAACTCATACGACTGAAGAAGATTGGTTGAAATTTGAACACAATCTGCTATATATCGCCATGGCAACACCCTACGTCGCGCTGATTGCCCAAATTCTAAAGCTGCCCCGTTTTCATATGGGCGGCACGATTATCATGGCCTTATATGCAGTGTATTATTACTATCCTTCTAAGAGAAGAATCGCATATGAGCGACGTATTTTTCGCGTAAAATCGTGACGCAATTGGTCTGTCGGGGCGTTTTTTACTCTTTAACATTGACAGACTCGCATGGCTCTCGGCCCGTAAGGGGTTATGGCCGCATGCGGGCCAGAAGATATCTGAGATTATCACATAATAGGTTCCAGGTAAAAATTCCCAGACCCTTGAGTGAATGAAAATGGAGAAGACATGTTGCGATGAAATCATTGCTAAAATGGCTAAAAAAGGAAATCATCGAGGCATTTAAGATCAGCGATGAGGTCATGCGCGGCAAGGCGGTGGAAACCATCGAGCACGAGGTGGCGGAGCTCGATAATATCTTCGGCATCCTTGTTTTGGGCGCTTTTATCGGCATCCCTTCTCCGCCGATTCACATTACCATGGAGCTGTTGCCGCTGATGGACAAAGAATTTGACATCATGCTGGATAAAGTGCTGACCGCCCATGATCCTTTGGGCCACCTCTTTTCGGTACTGGGTATTGATTAATTTCTCACCACAGAGAACGCAGAGGAAAAAAATTAAATCAAAAGTGATCTCAGTCGTAAATGATGAGTATTAAAGAAACAAGAAAGAACCCGCAGCTTCTTTTCTTTATCGGTAAAGGCGGCGTCGGCAAATCAACCACATCGGCCTTGACGTCGGTCTATCTGGCATCGAAATCCTATAATACCCTGCTGGTCTCCATGGATCCGGCCCATAATCAGTGCGATATTTTCGAGCAGGATTTTTCTGAAAAGCCAAAAAAGGTCTCCGATACCTTGATGGTCAAAGAGGTCAACAGCGATTTCTGGATAGAGAAATATCTAAAAGAAACAACCAATCAAATCAAAGATACCTATAAATATGAAAGCGCCTTTAATCTTCAAAATTATTTTAATGTTCTGCAGTTTTCACCGGGTTTGGAAGAATATGCCCTGCTTTTAGCCTTTGAGGACACCCTGCATAAATATGGCGATCGGGATTTTATTGTATTTGATATGGCGCCCACGGCTTTGACCCTGCGGTTTTTTTCGCTGCCGTTTATTACCCTGATCTGGCTGGAAGAGCTGTTGACCCTTAGAAGTGAAATTTACCGAAAAAAGGAAATTATATCCAAAATCAAAATTGCCGGTAGAGAAATCGAGCAGGATGGGGTAAAGGCCAAGCTGCAGTCGTTAATCGGCAATTACGAGCATCTGCGACAGCATTTTATGGCGGGTACAACCAAAGTGAACCTGGTAATGAACAATGACAAGCTGTCGTTTTCGGAAGCCTTTCGGATCCGGCAGAAGCTGTTGGACATCAACATCGCTATCAACAGAATTGTCATCAACAAAGTCGAACCGTCTGAAACCACCGAAAAAATTGAAAACGAGTTTAAGGCCCAAAAATTCAGCCGGTTTCCATTTTTGACCGGCGGCTTATCCGGATATGCCGCCTTGATGGATTATATTGCGGAAAATGCAGAAGCGTTTCGGAACATATAATGGCTTCAAGGTTCAAGGCTAAAAACTTGTTCAATTTGTTTGATTGGTCTTCTTGGTTAAATTGGTTGACTTAAACCAAATTTTTGGAACAAATTAAATCAATTTAACGTTTACCGGCTGGCTGACTGCTGACACCTGACACCCGAAACCTGAAACCATTACTATTCCCACACCCCATCGATTTCGGCGCCGCACAGCGCACAGCATCCGTCTTTAATTCTTAGAGATCCCACCTGAAATCCCCAGCGCTCGATGACCACCTTACCGCAAGCGGGACAGAATGTATTTTCACCGCTATTGCCGGGTACATTGCCGGTATAGACATATTTGAGCCCGGCGTCCAATCCGATCTTGCGGGCCAGCGAAAGGGTTTTGACGGGCGTAGGCGGTCGGTCGGTCAGTTTATAGGTTGGGTGAAAACGGCTGATATGCCAGGGGGTGTCGTTTCCCAGATCATTGGCGAGGAATCCGGCCAATTCCTTAAGCTCGGTGCTGTCGTCATTGAGTCCCGGTACAATCAATGTGGTGACTTCTATAAAAATACCGAGAGCCTTCATGTACTTTAAGCTGGTCTGAACATGTTTGAGGCGCGCTCCGCACAAATCTTTATAATACCGGTCGCTAAAGGCCTTTAAATCCACATTGGCGGCATCCAGATAGGGGTTGATCATATCCAGGGCTTCGGCTGTCATATACCCGTTGGTGACAAAAACATTGCGGATGCCGCGCTCGTGGGCAATTTTGGCGGTGTCATAAGCCAATTCAAAAAACACCGTCGGTTCGGTATACGTATAGGAAATACTCCGGCAGCCGGATTTTTCGGCCGCCGCCACCACCTCCTGCGGGGTGACGGAATCGCCCATAATGACACCTTTATGATCGGTCGGCATTTGGGCAATATCGGCATTCTGGCAGAATTTGCACCGCAAGTTGCAACCGACGGTCGCAATGGAATACGAAAGGCTGCCCGGCAAAAAATGAAACAGCGGCTTTTTTTCGATGGGATCAACATGACGGGCGATGGCTTTGTCATAGACCAGCGTCAGCAGCATGCCGGCCTGGTTTTCACGAACGCTGCATTTCCCCCGGCGGCCTGCTTTTATGACGCACCGATGGCTGCATAAGTTGCATTTGACCTTTTGGTCTTCTAAAGATTCATACAGATAAGCTTCCATTGCTCACAAAGTCCTTTAAAAATGCTACAAAAGCCATGCATTATATTTTAGTTCCAAAGAATTCTTCATGCAATACAAGGCATATAGTTTCAGGTTTCGGGTGTCAGCCTTCAAAAGTTCCGCCGCTGGCGGTTCAGGTGTCAGGTTTCGGGTGTCAGATGTCAAAATCGACAGGTCTGAAACTTCTGAGGGTCGGATGCTGAACACTGAAACCTGACACCTGAAACCAGGTAGGCCCTTCGGGCCAAAGACTGGCACCTGTAAACTATTTACCCCGTCGCCACACCGCTCGTATTGCGGGCATGATACCGCATCGTCAGCGGCCGGGTTCTAAATCTCGGAACCAGGGTCACGACCATCCCGGCAAACGCACCGAACGGGCAGCGCTGTATGATTTTTGAATGCTCCAGGCGGGTCGCAATGCTTCCCGATTGCGATGGCAGCTGACATACCGTGCGCCAAGATATCGGCGTTTTGCCCACGATCTTGCGGATTTTCTGCTTGAGTTCCCAGACACTGAAAAATTGAGCGTGGTTAAAAATAGTCGGCGTAAATATTCCTTTAACGCGCCGCTGAATGCTTTTGATGGCATAACGATTCAACACACCGATAAAGACCTTATCCTTGGCCACGCGGCAGGCCTCTTCAAGCGCTTTTTGAGGATCATCGACAAATTCCAGGGTCGTAAACAGGCAGGCATAATGAAAGGAATTATCATCAAACGGCAGGTCTTCGGCATAGCCCCGGTAAAGATCAGCGCGATTAGCGACTTTTTGAGATGCGATATCGAGCATATAGGTCGAGGGATCGAGGCCGGTGACCGACAGTTCCATCTCCAAAAAAGCACCCAGGCAGGCCCCAATCCCACAACCGATATCAAGAACGGACTCGCCCCGCGTGGGTTGCAGCAGAGATCGCATCAGACGGGCTTCGAGCTCAAATGCAATTTTGGACTCCGGCCTTTTAAACCACTGCTCGTAAGCGATGGCATCTTTAAAATCGAAGACATAACCCATGGCAATTAATCTAAGTAATAAATCGGCGTTTATCAAGAAAAGAAAACCAAAATCCAATGGCAGAAATGCGAAGGTCTGAACGTTTGCAGCACATCATGCGCGGTTGGTTTTAAGATCCGTCTTTGAATTTCCGGTAGCCCGGGGTGGGCCTTTCTTTTTTCGGGGGGGTCGTTTTTTCTTTATTTTAGTAGATTCTTCCGACTTTGCTGCGGTGCTGGGCTCATCACTTTTTTGGGCTCCGGGGCCAAACCCGAAAAATGCGCCCGGAAATGTGCGAGGTTTGGCTTTCTTCGATTGCGGTGGTGCTGCGGTCCGCTTCTTTGTACGGCCTTGAGTGCGTCTCCTTCCGGACTTTCTGAGTCGGGATCTGCGCTCAGCTGCAATCGGCTTAGATTTATCGGCAACATACCAGTCGTTTTCGGGCCAGACAACAGGAATTTTATAACCCAGCATTTCCTCCAGCGGTTCCAGATGATAAACGTAGTCTTCACACGCCAAGGCGATCGCCCTGCCGGTCTTGCCCGCCCGGGCAGTTCGGCCGATCCGATGAACATAATTTTCCGAATCCTGGGGCAAATCGTAGTTAATGACATGGCTGATATCTTCTACATGAATACCGCGAGAGGCCACGTCAGTGGCAACTAATATTTTGATTTCACCCTTTTTGAACTGCTCCATCAGCCGAAATCGCTTGCGCTGGGGCAGATCGCCGGTGATTTTTTCCGCCGGCCAGCTGTTGCCTTTAAGCTTTCGCGTCAGCCAATCGACGCCGATCTTGGTATTGACAAAAATGAGCACCCGGCTCCAATCTTCTCTGTTGAGCAGGCCTAATAACAATTGCAGTTTTTTTTCTGAGCCGACATGAAACAACTGTTGATCGATACCCTCAACGGTGATGGATTGGGGTGTAACCGATATAAATTCAGGCAGATTCATGTATTCATAAGTCAGCTCCATAACCCGATATGAAAGCGTGGCTGAAAAGAGCATGGACTGTCGTTTCTCATAGCGGGGCAGCTTGCGCAGCAGGTAACGCATATCGTTTGTAAACCCGAGGTCAAACAAACGATCGGCCTCATCGATGACCAAAATCTTGATGCCTTTGGTCTTAAAAATACCCTGCTTATAATAGTCGATGATACGCCCGGGTGTACAGATCACAATATCAACCCCCTTACGCAGGATTTCAGCTTGCCGCTTATAATCAACGCCACCGACAACTTCAGCCACCCTTATATCCGTGTGCCGGCACAAAACGAGGGCTTCCTCGTATGTCTGATGGGAAAGTTCGCGGGTGGGAGCAATGATAAGAGCCGAAGGCAAATGCGAGTCGCGTTCCGGAAGCATCAATATGCGCGTAATGACGGTGACAAGAAAAGCAGCTGTTTTCCCGGTGCCGGTTTGCGCCTGTCCGGCGACATCGCGGCCGGTCAGCGCAATTGGAAGCGTTTGCTCCTGAATCGGTGTGCAATATATGAAACCGGCCTCATTCAAAGCCGAGAGCAGCCGGGCGGGCAAATCAAGCTCATCGAATCGTTTTTGGGTGAGAAACTCCGGCTTATCCGCCCGCGGATACGGAATCGGAGATTCTTGTGTATCGGACATAATATTCCTGGTACTCTCTGAATACGTTATCAATGACAAATCGATCGTTGCGTTTACGGGATTATACACACGTATCCGGGAGATTTGCAAGAATTCTGGTCTCTGGCTTCTGGTTCCTGGCTTCTGGCCACTGGTTCCTGGCTACTTGTCTCTGGGTCGACCAGAAGCAAGAAGCCAGTAGCAAGGGGTCAGACAGTGACATTGGAAATCCGGTATTCGGCCTTAAATTGGAACCTAGGTACGGGAAAATTCTACTGTTTGAATTAAGTTAGGCGGTATGCTAACAATTGAGGCGTCCGTTCTGCTCACCAAATACTGGAATAATGCAATGAAAGAATTCTTCAAAGTTACGGATTTACAAAGGGTTTTAGAATACCGCAAGGAATTCCCGCAGGTCGGAAAAGAAGATATCCCGCTGCTGGAAACAGTCGGCAGAATTCTGGCAGAAGATATTGTTGCAGATGTCGATCTGCCGGACTTTCCACGATCCATCGTTGACGGTTATGCACTTCAAGGCGCTTCCACCTTTGGGGCCAGTGAAGGCAATCCAGCCTATCTTACTGTCACCGGCAGTATTGCCATGGGAGAATCACCGGATCTTACCATTGGTCCCGGAGAAGCGGTTCGCATTGCCACCGGCGGAATGCTACCCCAAGGTGCAAACAGTGTTGTCATGATCGAACACACCGAGTCCATCGATGACGCCACAATCGAAGTATATCGGAGCATTGCTCCCGGTCAAAATATAATTGCTATCGGTGAAGATATTAAGAAAAAATCATGTATACTGATGCAGGGACAAAAGATTCGGCCTCAGGAAGCCGGACTTTTGGCCGCTTTGGGAAGGCAAAGGGTAACTGTCTTTCAAAAACCGATCATTGGTATCATTTCCACCGGAGACGAAATTCTGCCGATTAATGAAACACCGAGCCTGGGAAAGATACGTGATATTAATACCTATACCCTTTCGGGACTCATTCATGAAACCGGAGCGCAAGCGATCTCATTCGGCATCGTACACGATGATTTTGAAACACTGTTTGAAAAATGCAAGGACGCCCTTGAGCAGTGTGATATGATATTGATTTCCGGAGGCAGTTCTGTGGGGGCCCGCGATTTCACCGTCGATGTGCTCTCAACCATGGAAGATGCAAAAATTCTTGTTCATGGCATATCGATCAGCCCCGGCAAGCCGACCATTTTAGCAAAGGTTCAAAACAAGGCATTCTGGGGGATGCCCGGGCATGTCGTCTCGGCGATGATCGTTTTTTCTAGAGTCGTCAGGCCATTCATTAAACATTTCAGCGGGCAGACTCATGAGCAAGAAAAAGAACTCCGGCTGAAGGCCATCCTGACTCGAAACGTCGCTTCGACCCAAGGCCGGGTTGATTTCATTCGGGTTCGCCTGCGCCAGAAAGAAGATCAACTTTTAGCGGACCCCGTGCTGGGCAAGTCAGGCCTCATCAGCACAATGGTCTTCGCCGATGGTCTGGTTGAAATCGATATCAACACAGAGGGACTGGATAAAGGGACGGTGGTAGAAGTGATTCCGATGTAGTCCTTTATAGGTTTCAGGTTTCGATAGGAAAAAATCATGAAATTTAAACGCAACATATACCTCAAAATGAAAACACTGCAGGAGGCCCGCAGCATTCTATTTCAAACGTTTTCCAGCTTAGCACCGCTTCCAACCGAGACAATTTCGGTTCCGGATGCGGTCGGCCGGGTTCTGGCAGAGCCGGTCAGTGCCCAACTTTCTTCACCGAATTTTCATCTGGCAGCTATGGACGGGCTGGCGGTAAAAGCGGAAGATACCTTCGGCGCAAACGCCGGCACACCCAAGGAGTTGATCGTCGGCCGGGACGCATTTTATGTCAATACCGGTCATGTTCTGCCGGAAAATACAGATGCGGTCATCATGGTCGAAAACATCAACGAATTAGATTCGGGGCGCGTTGAGATCGAAGCACCGGCCTTTCCCTGGCAAAATATTCGCAGGGTCGGAGAGGACATTGTTGCCACCGAATTGCTTTTCCCCCAAAACCATGTGATCACCCCCTATTGCGTCGGTGCCCTATTATCAGGAGGGGTTTTTACCGTATCGGTCAGCGTAAAACCGAAGGTGCTGATTATTCCCACCGGATCTGAACTGGTGGATTGGCGCGACCTGAAGCTTGATGACTTTAAGCCGGGACAGGTGCTGGAAACCAATTCACATGTTCTGGGCAAGCTTGTTGATAAGTGCGGAGCCACTTTTGAGCGTCACCCGATGGTCGTCGATGACATCGAAAAGATCAAACGAGCGATCACGGCAGCGGTAAAGAAAGATTATCACCTGATACTGATTTTGGGCGGATCCTCGGCCGGATCTGAAGATTTTGCCAAATCGGCAATCGTCGATCTGGGCAAAATTTGGGTTCATGGGGTAACGATCATGCCCGGCAAGCCGGTTGTCATCGGAGCCGTGGAACATATGCCGGTTTTTGGTATTCCCGGTTACCCGGTATCGGCCATTATTGCATTTGAGCAGTTTGTTCAACCTCTGATATACGCCCTGCTGGGCCAGCCCGAGCCCGTAAAAGAAACCATTGATGTTCAACCCACAAAAAAAATAGCTTCAAAGCTCGGCGTA
Organism: Desulfobacterales bacterium; assembly: GCA_050053555.1. Lineage (GTDB taxonomy): Bacteria > Desulfobacterota > Desulfobacteria > Desulfobacterales > JAHEIW01 > JAHEIW01. Next base: position 1,193 of record JASFTL010000049.1, on the reverse strand, counting down.
GAAGAATTTGTGCGCGTAAAACTGGGCGAGGTGGGAGACCGTATCGTGGCCACACCGCTGGCCAGGGGGGCCGGCACGATTACGTCCCTTACCGAAGCCGACGGCATTATCCGGATACCCAATCATGTGGAAGGTCTGAATGATAGCGAGATCGTCTCTGCCGAGCTCCTTCGCCCGCTGCAGGCTATTCGGCGCACTATCGTAATCGTGGGAAGCCATGACAATTCTCTGGATGTCCTGGCCGATCAACTCAAGGCCACGCACAGTGAATTAAGCCTGTCCTCAAGCCACGTCGGAAGTATGGGCGGTCTCATGGCCATCAAACGCGGTGTATGCCACCTGGCCGGCACCCACCTTTTGGATACCGAAGACGGCTCCTACAATAAAACTTACCTAAAAAAATACCTGCCGGAAACGACGGTCAAACTGGTTCATTTGGTCCAACGTGATCAGGGCCTAATCGTCAAGCAAGGCAATCCCAAAGGCATTAGGGGAATTGAGGATCTCAGCCGCAAAGACATCACCTTCATCAACCGACAGATCGGTTCGGGCACACGAATTTTACTGGACTATAAATTAAAGCAGATGGGCATTGAGTCAGCCGCCATCAATGGTTATCAAAATGAAGAATTCACCCATATGGCTGTGGCCGTATCTGTGTTGAGTGGTACAGAGGATACCGGTTTAGGAATATATGCAGCGGCCAAAGCATTAAAACTTGATTTTATACCGGTGGTTACCGAGCAATACGATCTGGCGATTCCGTTTGAGTATTTCGAAACAGAGGCCATCCAGATCCTGCTCGAGATCATAAACAGCCGGAATTTTAAACAGCGGGTGCAAGCGCTGGGAGGATACAATACACAGAATACCGGAAAGATCATCGATATATAGCTTAATAATAAATAGTTATTAAATTCAAGGAATATGACTGCACTGGAAGCGATTATACTGGGTATCATTCAGGGCTTGACCGAATTTTTGCCGGTTAGCAGTTCGGGGCATCTGGTGCTGTTTCAACAGTTGTTGGGGTTGAAAGAAGCCGAACTGTTTTTCGATGTCGGCGTTCACCTGGGAACCTTGGTGGCGGTTGTCATTGTTTTCCGCCAGGAAATAATCAAAATACTATTGGCGCTTTTACAACTCGTTTCTATAATGGGACAAAAAGAAAAATTCTTGCAGAAGGTGCAATC
>JASFTL010000048.1:0-13206 GCA_050053555.1 Desulfobacterales bacterium | reverse complement strand
CCTCTTTTTCCGATTTGACCGAGGTCATTCGGGAACGCTTTGCCGGAATTCGCCTTATTAAAGCCCATAACCGTAAAACAAAAGAAGCCATCAGGGTGCAGGCGGTTTCAAAAGACTATATCAAGGAAAACATGGGCCTGGTCAAAATTGTGGGATCATTTTTTCCCATGATGCTGTTGTTTACCAATTTAAGCCTGGCGATCGTGCTTTATCTGGGGGGACGGCAAACGATTGCCCTGACCATCACACCGGGAGATTTTGTCGCTTTTATCAGCTACCTAGGATTATTGACCTGGCCCATGATGGCACTGGGTTGGGTAACCAACTTGATTCAGCGCGGGCGGGCTTCGCTGGATCGGATCAATCGAATTTTAGAAAAGCGTCCGGAAATCAGAAACCAAAAACACCCGCTTAAGCTGAGACAGCTTCAAGGCCGGATCGTATTCAATGAAGTTGACTTCACCTACAACCGTAATGGAAACGGCAGCACGCCGGCGCTTTCAGGGATCAGCCTGACGGTGGAGCCGGGTAAAGTTTTGGGTATTGTCGGTCCTCCAGGCAGCGGCAAAACGACGCTGTTGAGTTTAATCCCCAGATTATACGATGTGTCAAGGGGTGGTATCTTTATAGATGGTAAAGATATACGTGCATTGGATATTGACAATTTAAGATCACATATCGCTTTCATGCCCCAGGAGCCCTTCTTGTTTGCGGCAACCATCCGGGAAAACATCACATTCGGCAATCCGGCGATTAAAACGTCTCTGCTGGAAAAAATTACCAGAGAAGTAGCACTTTACGATACCATCCGCTCCTTTCCAAATGGCTTTGAAACCATTGTCGGAGAAAAAGGCGTCATCCTCTCAGGCGGTCAAAAGCAGCGTATCGCCCTAGCCCGCTGTCTGCTGCAGCAGGGCGGTGTGCTGATTCTGGATGATCCCATCAGTCAGGTAGACTTGGAAACGGGAACCGCGATTATCGACACCATCAAATCCATGATCGGTCAAAAAACGATCATTATCGTTTCCCATCGCATTTCTGCGCTGAGTTTTGCGGACCAAATTATCGCCCTGGAACGGGGACGAATCATTGAACAGGGCAGCCACCGGGATTTGATCGCCACCCAGCAATATTATGCCAGCGCATTTCAACTCCAAGAATATGAGGAGGGTGTAAATGCATCCTGATTATGGATATTTTGAGGAAACCCGGCTGGACAAACCGTATGATATCAAGCTGTTGAGGCGCCTTTTTCCGTTCATTTATCCATATAAGTTCATGATATTATGGTCGATTTTTTTGGTCATCGGTATCACCGCCCTGGATCTTGCGTTGCCCTATGTGACCAAGGTCGCCATTGACCGCTATATCGTTCCGCAAACAACAGATGCAAGCGGAGCGGAGATCCGGACCGATGGTATCCGCAAGAGAATTCTTCGAGCAGATTTAAGCAATCCCCGACACCGTTACATTGTCAAAAAATACAGCGCATTGTTTCAAATCGAAGGCCAAACAGCCTTTATTTCATTTGACGAACTGGCGCGTCTTGAAAAATCTGATCTAAAAATATTGCGCCAGAAAGATGTTGCCGGCCTTGGAAAAATGGCGGCGGTCTTCTTGGCAATCGTTTTTCTTAATTTCGTTCTCAATTTTGCCCAAAAGATGATCATGGAATACAGCGGACACATGATCATGCATGATTTGAGAATGAAGCTTTTTATTCATGTACAGGATCTGGCCATCGAATTTTTTACCCGCAACCCGGTCGGCCGATTGGTGACCCGGGTGACCAATGACGTCCAGAATATGCATGAATTATTTACCTCGGTCATCTCATTGGTTTTCAAAGACTGTTTCCTGTTGGTGGGGATTGCTTCAGTAATGCTGGTTCTCAACTGGAAGCTCGCTGTGGTCTCGTTTACCGTCCTGCCGATTGTGGTCTACGCTTCAATTCAATTTTCAGTAAAAGCCCGCGATGTATTCCGGGTCCTGAGAATAAAAATAGCAGAAATTAACACCCATTTTGCCGAAACCATCGAAGGCATCGGCGTCATTCAACTCATGCGCCAGGAGTCGGAAAATTACAAAAACTTTCAGGAGCTAAACCATGAGAATTATCTGGCCGGTATGCGGCAGATACATGTCCTGGCCGTATTCATGCCCATCATAGAGCTTCTGGCGGTTCTTGCCACAGCCCTGGTGATTTTTTACGGCGGCAGCCGGGTTTTGAATGAAGCCCTGAGTCTGGGGACCCTGGTGGCATTTATTTCATATATAAGAATGTTCTTCAGACCGATAAGGGATCTGGCGGAAAAATACAATATTTTGCAAAATGCCATGGCATCGGCCGAAAGAATAATGTTAATTTTAGATTCGCAAGAAACGTTGCCGCAAGCAACGCTGCCGATCAGCGTTTCAAATTTTGAAGCGATCCGTGAGATCAAAATAGAGGATGTTTCCTTCGGTTACATTGATGAAGAAAAGGTTCTCAAAAACATTTCCCTGCAGATTAAAGCCGGGGAGACCGTGGCTGTGGTCGGTCCAACCGGAGCCGGGAAGACCTCGCTAGTCAATCTGATCCCCCGGTTCTATGACCCGACATCGGGCCGGATCCTAATCAACAACATCGACATCAGAAAATTAGATAACGCTGTATTTCGCGATAAGATGGCCCTGGTGATGCAGGAGCCGTTTCTGTTTTCCGGCACCATCCGGGCAAACATATTTGATAACGCCCACCGATACACGAAACAGGAGATGCAGGCAATCATAGACGCCGCAAACTGCCAACACCTGATTCGACGCTTACCCGATGGCCTGGAAACGGTTCTGACGGTGGGGGGCACATCCATCTCCAGCGGAGAACGGCAGCTGATTTCCATTGCCAGAGCATTTGCCAGAAATCCTCAGCTGATTTTATTTGATGAGGCCACCTCGTATATCGATTCACAAACTGAACTTTGGATCCAGCAGGCCCTGGAGAAACTGATGAAAAACAGAACTTCAATGATCATTGCCCATCGGCTGTCCACGGTCCGCCATGCCGACCGGATCATCGTCTTGAACCGGGGCCGCATCATCGAAACCGGTACCCATGCCGAGCTAATAAACAGGCAGGGTTTCTACTATCGTCTCAGCCAGCTTCAAAATTCAGGACCAAAATAAGGTTTCAGGTGTCACGTTTCAGAGGACGGAGGTCAGATGTCGGAAGACAGATGACAGAATGCTTAAAGTACAAGGCGGTTCGTTGATCTCGAGCCATCATTGTTGTCCTCTGTGCTCTGACTTCTGTTTTCTTTTTACTAACGCCTGACACTCGAACACGGCTGTTTCCCGACATCTGACGCCTGATGCCTGCCGTAATAATTTTCTTGCCAAATATAAAGACAGATGATACACGCATGGTGTCTTTTCAGGCCATGGTGTTAAACTGTTAATCGCAAAATGCGTCAAGAGGGGATCTACGACGCGATTTCTCTATCGATCATTAAAAAATAAAATTGAAAGGAGGATTGCATAGATGGCTTATGATGCAGTAAAGATGGCAGACTGGCAAATTTCTGAAGCAGCAGAAAAAAATATGCCGATGCCGGATGAATGGAGAGAGAAGCTGGGGCTGGAAAAAGATGAAGTACTTCCCATGGGCCGACTGGCCAAGCTCGATTTTCTTAAAATCATCGAGCGCCTCAAAGACAAACCGGACGGCAAGTACATTGAGGTAACCGCCATTACGCCCACTCCGCTGGGTGAAGGCAAAAGTACCACCTCCTGCGGACTGATGGAGGGTCTCGGAAAGCGTGGCGTTAACGTCGGCGGCGCTCTCAGGCAGCCCTCGGGCGGCCCGACCATGAATGTCAAAGGAACCGCGGCCGGCGGCGGCAACTCCCTGCTGATTCCCATGACCGAATTTTCTCTGGGACTCACCGGTGATATCAACGATATCATGAATGCCCATAACCTGGCCATGGTGGCCTTAACCTCGCGCATGCAGCACGAACGCAACTACTCCGATGAGCAGCTGGATCGTCTGACCGGCATGCCCCGCTTGAACATCGATCCCACCCGTGTCGAAATGGGTTGGATCATGGATTTTTGTGCTCAGGCGCTGCGAAATATCATCATCGGTCTGGGTGGCCGGATGGACGGATTTACGATGCAATCCAAATTCGGTATTGCAGTCGGTTCCGAGTGTATGGCTATTCTGGCGGTCATCCGGAATCTGGCCGACCTGAAAGAACGGCTCAACAATATCACCGTGGCTTTTGACAAGGGCGGCAAACCCGTAACGACCGGTGATCTGGAAGTGGGCAATGCCATGACCGCCTTTATGCGCAATACCATCAACCCCACCCTGATGTGTACGGCCGAGTATAACCCCTGTATGGTGCACGCCGGTCCGTTTGCCAATATCGCGGTCGGCCAATCTTCCATCATTGCCGACCGTGTTGGATTGAAGCTGTTCGACTACCATGTGACCGAATCGGGTTTTGGGGCTGACATCGGTTTTGAAAAGTTCTGGAACGTCAAATCCCGCTTCAGCGGCTTAAAACCCCATGTATCGGTTCTGACCAGCACCATCCGCGCACTCAAGATGCACGGTGGCGGCCCCAAGGTCGTGCCCGGCATTGCCATGCCCGATGAATACACCAAAGAAAACCTTGAACTGGTTGAAAAAGGCTGTGCAAATATGGTGCATCATATCAACACCATCCGTAAATCCGGCATGAATCCGGTGGTCTGCATCAACCGCTTCTACACCGATACCGACGCCGAGTGCAAGATCGTCCGCAAGGCAGCCGAGGCGGCCGGTGCCCGCTGTGCGGAATCCAAACACTGGGAACTGGGCAGTGACGGTGCCCTGGAATTTGCTGATGCCGTCATCGATGCCTGCAATGATGAAACGAACTTCGATTTCCTGTATCCTCTTGAGATGAAACTGCGCGACCGCGTGGAAATCATCGCCAAGGAAGTTTACGGAGCCGATGGCGTCAGCTGGACCCCGGATGCCGAGGCCAAGGCCAAAATGCTGGAAAATGATTCCTCATACGCTGATTTCGCTACGATGATGGTCAAAACTCATCTGAGTCTTTCCCACGATCCGACTCTCAAAGGAGTGCCCAAGGGCTGGACGCTGCCGATCCGTGACGTTCTGATTTACTCCGGCGCCAAGTTTCTGTGCCCCTGTGCCGGCACCATCAGCCTGATGCCTGGAACCGGTTCCAACCCGGCTTTCAGACGGGTGGATGTGGACGTCAAGACCGGCAAAGTGTCAGGACTGTTCTAAACAATGGTCCAAATATCATTTAAGTGGGGTCTGGAAATCTTTTCCAGGCCCCACTTTTTTTACTCTTTCGTAACAAGGTTTCAGGTGTCAGGTTTCGGGTGTCAGTCTTTGGCCCGGAGGGCCTATAGCTATCCGCGAAGCCTACGAGCTGGAAGTTGATATAAAGAGATTTTAGTTTTCAGTCTGACGCGAAGTGCCCTGACACCTGAAACCTGACAACTTTAATAAATGAGATGCGCGTCTTACTAATCAATCCCTTCTACCCCATCTCAGAGACCCCCTCCCCGCCTCTGGGTTTGGCCTATCTAGCTGCGGCCCTGGAACAGGCCGGCATTCAGGTAAAGATTATGGATTATGTCGTTTATCCATATCGGCGCGATGCACTTCGATCTGTTTTGAAAGAATTTAAACCTCATGCTGCGGGCGCCACCGCGGTCAGCATGACATTTGATTATGCCAGGCAGATTCTCAGCGATGTAAAGTCCATCGATCCTGAAATCCTGACGATTATGGGAGGACCGCACGTCACATTTTGCGCCCAAGAGACCTTAGAGATGTTTGCGGAGCTGGACGTTATTGTTATCGGCGAGGGAGAAGAAACGCTTGTTGAACTCTTACGTGCGGTTGAAGGCGCTCGCAATTTCGATATGGTTTGCGGCATCGCCTATCGCGTGGATTCAGAAGTTACAACCACCGCAAAACGAAACGTGATTAAAAACCTGGATGCACTCCCATTGCCGGCCCGTCACCTGCTGCCGCTGAGCAGATACCGGGCGCTGGGGATGCCCATGAGCACAACCACCAGCCGGGGATGCCCCTATAAATGTATTTTTTGTGCCGGCCGCAAGATGGGCGGTGCCCGGATTCGTTACCATAGTGCCGAGCGGGTCGCCACTGAATTGCAATACTTGGCAAATCTAAAATTTCATCAAATCAACATTGCCGATGATCTTTTCACCGCTAATCAAAATCACTGTTTTGCCATCTGCGACGAAATCTTAAAAAGGGATTTAAATATTCGCTGGACCACGTTTGCCCGGGTCGACACGGTTTCAGAAGCGCTGTTATCAAAGATGAAGGCCGCTGGATGTACGGCGGTCAGTTTTGGGATTGAATCGGCCAATCCGGATATTTTAAAGACGATCAAAAAGGACATCAGCATTCAGCAGGTTATCAATGCGGTACGCATGTGCCGACGAGTGGGCATCCACCCGTATGCATCCTTTATACTGGGACTTCCGGGAGAGACCCCGGAAACGATTAAGGAGACCGTCGCTTTTGCCGCGAAATTACGGCAAGCAGGGCTTGCCTATGGATTTCACATTTTGGTCCCTTTCCCCGGGACCGAGGTCCGTGAACGCAGCGACCAACTGGGAATTCGGATTTTAACGGATGATTGGTCAAGGTATGATGCCAACCGGGCAGTCATCGAAACCGCATCGGTGAGCCACCAAATGCTGGACGCCGTGGTCCTTGACTGGGAAAATCAATATGATCAGTATCTAGGACATATTCATCAACGCATCCAGAACGGTAACGCCACTGATGATGAGATCGGGCAGCTGAAGAACCTTGAAAACACAGTGACGCTTTACGACTTGATGATGAATGCTCACATTGAAGAGAGCGGATCGCTATCGGTATTTGCTCCAGATACGGTGATCAGTCAAGAACGCGCTCTTGAGATACTCATGAATCGAATAACAGATTCGAGTGATATGGACCCCCAAAAACTGAGGACCGCTCTGAAGCATGCCATTGAAAATGGAGATTTGCAATTAAACGACAGCAGCGGAGAGATGAGATGGAAATGGCGAAATTTTCTGTCACCCTAAATGCGCCAGAACGGCTCATACAAATCTCAGAAGCTTGACATTTTTTTTACGCCCGCCGACGTCTGCCGTGCCATGGCTTCAAGATCATCGGCCTTTAAACCCAGGCGATCGGCGACTGCGCTAAATGGTTCGATGGCAAGTTTTTCTTCGACTTTCCCAAAACCCGTCATCAAGCCCAGCGTGTTGGCAACATGCACGATATCGCTCAAGATGCAGCTCTTTTCACAGGATTCCGGATCGTGGTGCCACTGAACGGCATTAACCAGCTCAGCCGGAAAAGACCAATTGTGCAGTATCTTTCCCCCGATTTCAGCATGGTTCGTTCCCAGCACCATGGACTCGGCGACATCAAAGGATATCCCTTTCATCACCATGGTTTCGATTTGCTTTAAATCTTCTTTTACGAAACCGCCGAGTATCAATTTGCCGACATCATGCAGCAGGGCAGCCGTAAAAACTTCATCTGCGTCGGGTATTTTCAAAGCCTTTACCAATATTTCTGACGCTACGGAAACCGCAACGGAATGCTGCCACAGCGCCCCTCCAGGCAAATCATATCCGGGGATGGTTTTTTTCATTAAGGGACTCATGCAAATGGTCATCACCACCTGCAGTAACCGTTTCCACCCCAGCATGACGATCGCTTGTTTGACCGAACTGACTCTGGTGGGAATGCCAAAATAGGCAGAGTTGGTCAGCTTCAGGATGTTGGCGGTAAGCCCCGGATCATACTTTAAGATACCTTCTATTTCAGATGCGGTCGAATCCGGATTGTCAAGGAGCGGGAGTAATTTCGCTGCCGTTGCCGGCATGCCCGGAAATGCTTCGATTTCCAGCATAATACGATATAGCTTTTGATTGGTCACAGATTCTGCCTCCACCAGGGGTCGGGATAAAAGGACGTGCGTATATAAGAATATATCGGTCGATAGGATTAAAACTTGAGCAGATTTGGAGGGTTATCTGATTAAGGTTTCAGGTGTCCCGCACTCGCCCATCGGGCTGCGGCGGGCGGGCAGGTTTGGGGCCTTCGCTGCGCCGTAGCGGCTAAAGCCGCGCAGGCGGGTGTCAGTAAACTGATCACGGAAAACAAAAGTCTGATAGGGTGCTTCATCTGCGCCAACCTATATTTATGTTGGCAGAACTCGATGGTGGGTTAAAACTTCGATTCACAGAGAGATATTACAGCTTTTTTGGTATTTTACAAAATCTGTATCTGATGGAGATATTTGGATTAATGGCTGAATTCAGCCGCGTGTTTTTTACGTCGACGGGAATAAAACGTTAGCCACCGCTTTACTTTACTGTTTCATCTATTTGCATGATGCCGAAAGTGTTGCCTTCCGTGTCTCTGCACATAACTAAGTAACCAACGCCAGGTATTGCCTTTTTTCCCTTCCTTATTGTTCCACCCGCTTTTTCAATCTGTTTCGCTGCTTGGTCAACGGACTCAACGTCAAGAATCACCGCAGTTGTGTCTTCCGGCTTTATTCTTCCCGCAATACCGCCGCTTACCCCTGGTTCTTCCTCGGTTCCTGTTCGTATCAACCAATAGTCCTCTGGACCCTCCCACTTTGTTACTTTCCAATTAAATGCAGTTCGATAAAATTCCGCAGCACGTTCCGGATTGTCTGCACTCAAATCAAAATGTATTACACGAAACATTAATATCACCCCCTATTAATTTTTAGGTGGCTAACATTAAAATTCGAACGTCAACTTCTCAAGTATTGGGAACGACACAGTTTCATCAATAATGCCGATATTATCATTTGCTGTTGCCGAGTTATGCGAATCTGAAGTTCAAGTATGATCGGGTCATCTTTCGGGGACATTTTCAGTTTTTACAATCTGTTGTCTGTTCTCTGTTTTCTAGCGCCTGTTTTCGGTTTTCTGATCTTCACCCTCCAGGCACTTTTGCACGGCGGTCACAATCGTATCATAACCTGTGCAGCGACACAGATTGCCAGCCAATCCTCGACGGATATCATGGCGGCTGCATTTCTGATCATGATGCTTTTCGACAAAAGCTGTGGCCGCCATGACAAAACCAGGCGTGCAGATACCGCATTGCACTGCTCCCTCGTCCACAAAAGCCTGCTGCACCTTGGACAGCATTTCGTTGCGGCTTTCGCCTTCTACTGTTCGAATGGATCGACCATCGGCCCAGACCGCCAGATAGAGGCAGGCATCAATGGGCTCATCATCGATCAACACGGTGCATGCGCCGCATTCACCCACCGCACAGCCCTGTTTAACGCTGATCATTCCCAGTTGCTCCCGCAGGACTTCCAGCAACGACTGACGCACATCAACGCGAATTTCTTTTTTCTTTCCGTTCAGGGTAAAAGTGATGGTAGCGTTTAAGTTCACTGAATCGTTCCTCCTGCATTTAGAAGCGCCTGTTTGACCACCCGGCGGGCAAGGGTTGCGATAATCTGTAATCGAAAATCCCTGGCTGCCCGCCAGGACGTCCGCGGGCTGACATCATTCCTAACGGCTTCAGAAATATCAGCGAGTAGTTGCCGTGATATCTTGCGCCCTCGCATTTGGTTTTCGGTATCTTTGCAGCGGATGGGCACCGGCGCCGCCACACCGTAAGCCAGTCGAAGATCGGCAAGGACATCGTTATCGACCCTACAGACCGCCGAGCAGCCGATGGTGGCAATATCCATGGCATCCCGCATGGCATATTTAAAAAAATGTCCGCTGTAGCCGTCGTAGTTGGCGCGGGTGACGGTGATGGCTGTCAAAATTTCGTCGTGTTTAAGATCCACCCGGCTGGGGCCGAGAAAAAAATTCTCAAGGGGTAGTTGCCGGGACCCATCCTTGCCTTCAATTGTCACCAATGCATTGAGGGCAATCAGCGGGGTTGCGCTGTCGGCACTGGGCACCCCGTTGCAAAGGTTGCCGCCGATGGTGGCCATGTTGCGCACCTGGGGGCCACCAATGGTGAGAATGGCTTCCGAGAGGACCGGGATATGTTTGTGGATCAACGGTGATTCCGCCACACGCGTAAAGCAGGTCAACGGCCCGATAATCAGATCGCCATCATCGTTGCGCTCGATGTAGTCGAGCTCGGCGATGTCATGAATATCTACCAGACAAGGGAACTGGGCTTTGCCTTTATGCAGTTTGACCAGTACATCCGTGCCGCCGGCAATCAGATGCGCCTCGGGGTTTTGTTGTAGAAGCTGAATCGCTTCTTGAATGCTGCCGGCCTTTGTATAGCTTTTAAAATTAAACATTCAGTCCATCCTTCCGAATGGTACAATGAGTCCACGTTAAATCTCTTTAATGCTTTCGATGAATCGATCTGTAACCAAATTCGAATATCGAAGCACGAAATACGAAAACAAATTTAAATATCAAATAATAAAAATTCAAAACAATGAATTAACCGAAGATCCGTTTCGGCCATTTCTGATTTCAAATTTCGATATTGTTTCGAGTTTCGAATTTCGGATTTCGAGATTTCCTGTGAAATACTTTTCTATTCTTCCAATACTCTAATCAATATGTGACGATGGCGCGGCCGCTGAACTTCACAGTAGCCCTGCCTTTTTAAAATATTTAAAAAGGGTGTGCGGCGTCATGGGCAGCTCGTTAATTTGCACACCGGTGGCATCCCAGATGGCATTGCGGATTGCCGGCGGTGGTGAAATGATGGGCGGCTCACCCAGTGATTTATTACCGTAACCGGAAGAGGGTTCGTAGGTCTCGATAAACTCGCAACCAATGTCCGGTACGTCAACGACAGTGGGAATTTTGTAATCTAGAAAATTATTGTTATAAATATAGCCGGATTCCCGGTCGATCAACATCTCCTCGTAGAGCCCGGCGGCGATACCCATGGCCACACCGCCATGCACCTGACCCCGGGCCATTACGGGATGAAGAATGATTCCGGAATCGTGAACATTATAAATTTCCTTAATTTCCACCTTGCAGAGCGGGACATCCACCTCCACCTCCACGAGGGTACATCCGAAGGTGGGCGCATTCGTACGGGTTTTGTGGGAAACATCGGCAGTTAGCTGACCTCCGTGCTCCTTGTCATAATAGGCATCCAGTGCTACCTCCTTCAGCGAAACCACGATGCGAGACGGATCGGCACGATGAACGATGTTCCCATTTGATATATCGAGTTCCCCGCCAAGAATTCCGGTCACCCGACCGGCATGTTCGAGAATTTTGGCTTTCAGTTCTCTGGCTGCCCGAAAAACGGCGTTACTGGCCACATACGCCTGGCGTGAAGCGTACGCACCGGTATCAAACGGTGCCACATCTGTGTCCTGCGTGGACACCACATGCACATTTTCAAAAGGGATACCAATGGTTTCTGCCGCCATTTGGGCAACAATCGTATCCAGCCCCTGACCGATTTCAGTGGCGCCGACCTGAATATGAAGGGAGGCATCCTGGTTTAAAATGATACGCGCGCCGGCAATCTCCGGACATACCGGGTACGTGCCCGAGGCATAGCTGAAACAGGCTACGCCGAGTCCACAGCGCACCGGGCCGGTTTGATTCTTTGGCCGGGCAGCACGCTTCTCATCCCAGCGAATCAGTTCCTTCCCCCGTTGAAGGCATTCAATTAACCCGCAGCTGTCAAATCGTTCACCGGTTAAGGGATCAGCATCTCCCTGCCGGGCCACGTTTTTGATCCGGAATTCAACCGGATCCATACCGATTTTGCGCGCCGTCTCTTCGATGATGCTTTCCAGCGCAAAGATGATCTGAGGTGCCCCGTAAGCCCGCATGGCACCCGCAGCTGGCATGTTCGTGTAAACGGTTCGAGCATGATAATGTATGGCTGCACGGGGATAAAGAGAACGAGATTTAGCGCCGGCGGCACCCGCTACAGAATGTCCGTGGGAGGCATAAGCCCCGGTATTCGCCAGGGCGTCTATGTCAAGGGCCACCAATGTTCCGTCTTTGTTTGCACCAGCCCGCATCTTGACATCAAAGGGATGGCGCGTTCGGGTTCCGATCATACACTCTTCCCGCGAAAGATCTATCTTTACCGCCCGTCCTCCCAGTTTCAGCGTTAGAAAAGCCACCATGGGCTCAAGGATCACATCCTGTTTGGCACCAAATCCGCCGCCGATATACGGTTTGATGACTCTGATGCGGCCCCACGGCAGACCCAGCGCCTCGCCGACAATGCGCCGGGCGATGTGCGGAATCTGTGTGGATGAAACCACCACGATATGTTCCAGATCATCCATATAGGCATAAGCAATATGATTTTCAATATGACAGTGCTGGCACATCTGCGTGTGATACCGGTTCTGCAACACAATATCAGCGCCGGCGAGAACATCGTCGATCGTGCCTCCCACCGTATATTGAGATTCGCCGATGACATTGTTCGATCCGGCATGAATCTCACCGGCGTTTTTGGACAAAGAAGCTTCGGGCGTCATCAGAGGCTCATAGGCCTCATATTCCACCTCGATCAATTTCAACGCCTCCTGCAGGATAATGCTATTTTCGGCCACCACGATGGCGATTTCATCACCCCAGTAACGGACATGCTGCGTCAGCAACAGGCGATCTTCCACATCCTTGTGAGCAGGGTCCAGCGAATAGGGGTGACCGGCAGTGGCAAATTTTGTTTGAGGCACATCCTCATAGGTGTACACTGCTTCGACACCGGCTAGACGCCTGGCCTTGCTGCTGTCGATTCGCTTGACGCGACCGTGTGCGATGGTACTGCGCAGATACTTTGCCACCAGCATTCCGGGAATATAAAAATCATCGGTATAGCGCGCCCGGCCGGTAACCTTGGCCACCGCGTCTACCCGTTTGACAGATTTGCCTATGGCCATTAAATCATCTCCTTCCATAGAAATCCCAGGCGTATTACATAAAATATAGCATCCACCACAGCGCCCGCAAAGCCCGCAGAGAAAAATCTGGATTTTTTTTTGGGGTTACCTGCTCATGTCTATCTCTATGATCTTTGTGGCTTTGCTGCAAACCATATATCTGACAAAACTTTAAGCGTTAATCATTCGTTGTGAGATCGTATTGCAACGATTCATTATTTCGGTTTCGTCACATCCGGTCAGTCTTCCCTGC
>JASFTL010000047.1:0-13552 GCA_050053555.1 Desulfobacterales bacterium | reverse complement strand
CCCTTGTCCCTTTTAACCATGATTGTTCCGGTGTTTCTGATCGCCGTCGGCACGGCTTATTGCCTGCATGTGATGTCTGAATACATTTCCAACGCAGCGCTGGCCGGAACCCAAAAAGAAGCGGTCATTACAACCTTCGCAAATTCAGCATTGCCATGCACCCTGGCTGTTGTGACCACCCTGTTCGGTGTCGGCTCGCTTTTTGTCAACCGCATCCATGCGATCCATGAATTTGCCCTGTTTACGTGCTTCGGGCTGGGCAGTTTGCTGCTTGTGCTTCTTTTGCTTCTGCCGGCAGTGCTGGTTTTGATACCGCTACCTCCCCCAAAGGAACAACATGTCTCCGGCATTGGCCAGGTGCTAGATCATATCCTTGATATGATGATCGGCATCGGTTTGAAGCACCAGAAAGCTGCCTTCCTTTCGATCGGGATTTTGTCGCTGCTGATGGTGATCGGCATATTTTTCATTCAGGTCGAGACCAATCCGTTCGAATATTTCAAAAAAGACGTACCGATCAGACGGAATTTCGACGACAGCCATCAGAAACTTTCAGGCAGTTTTGCGATCAGTGTAATAATGGAAAGCCGGCAGGATTACTATTATGAGGATTCGCAGCATATTTCTGAAATCAAGCGCTTTCAGGAATATCTGGAAACCCTTCACGGTGTGGATAAAACCATTTCTTTTGCCGATTACGTGATGCTTGTTCATTATGCCTTAAACAAATACAATTCAAAATATTACGTGATCCCCCAGGAAGATTATGAGACGCGCATAGCGATTAACAACTATAAGGGTCTGCTGGGGGAAGATATGTATTCACCGTTTATGACCGCGGAACTCAACAAGGCCAACATCCTTGTGATGACGCATATCTCCAGTTCGAAAGAGCTTCTCAAAATCAGAGACCAAATCCTTCTCCACGCACAGCAAAATCTGCCCGAACATCTCTCGGTCGAAGTTACCGGATTTGGTGTGGCGATTTCGGCCAGCAGCCATTTGCTTGTTGCCGGTCAGACCAAAAGTATTTTCCTCGGTCTCTTCCTCATTTTCTGTATCATGTTTTTAATGTTTCTGTCTGCAAAAGTTGGCCTGATCGCGCTGGTTCCCAACTGTTTTCCAATCATCATGAACTTTGGAATTATGGGATGGTTGGGCATTCCGCTCTCAACCTCAACCAGCCTGGTCGCCAGTATTGCCATCGGGCTGGCCGTTGATGATACCATTCATTATCTCCACCGCTATAACACAGAATTTAAGAAAGATTTGGATAAAGACCGGGCACTGCGCGATGCCGCAAAAAGTGTCGGCAAGCCGATTATTTTTACCACGCTGACCATCAGCATCGGATTTTTTGTTTTGGTGTTTTCTCATTTCCAACCGACGGCCATTTTTGGTTTCCTGATGGTGATCACCATGCTGGCTGCTCTCATCGGTGATCTGATCCTTTTACCGGCACTCATGCGTCACGTTGAACTGGTGACGGCATGGGATCTTCTCAAATTAATGCCCAATCTGGGGGGATTGCCGGCCGGCCTTGCACACGAATTGATCCAACCATTGACGGCCATCAAAATGGGAAGCGACTTTTTGCTGGACAGTATTTCTAAGAAAAGAAAGATTAGTGAAAAGCAACTATTTAAGATCCTTGATAAAATCAATCATCAGACCGATAGAGCATCTGAGATTGTCAATCGTTTACGTACTTTTGGAGAGCCGCCCGGTTTTAAAAGGGAGCAGATCATTGTTAACGAACCGATTATGGATATGATTTCGATTATACGGTACCAGCTCAGTCTGGATAATATTGAAATAGAACTGGAATTGGACGAGACCCTGCCTCCCGTTTTGAGCCACAAGAACCGCTTGGGACAGGTCGTATACAATCTTCTAACCAATGCCCACGAAGCCATCAATGAAGCCAAAAAAGCAGTCGACCCGACCGGCCGGCATCTGATTCGAATTCGATCCTTTCAGCAGGATAATCGAGTAATCCTGACAGTTTCCGACACCGGAATCGGCATTTCAGAAACCCATCTAGGTCGAATTTTCGAACCGTTCTTTACGACCAAAGCCATCGGCCAGGGGAAAGGACTGGGGCTGAGCATCAGCAACCAGATCGTTAAATATTACGGCGGCCGCATCGATGTTGAAAGTAAAGAACACCAGGGAACGACCTTCACAGTGATCTTTCCCCGCGCCAAGTCCTAAAAACAAAAGATGCCTGCCTGCTGCTTGTTTGGGGTTCGACATTATCCCTTCCCTTGCGTTTTCAAGTGTGCTATTTTGTGGCATTTCCAGAAAAAATCCCAATCATTTTCAACCCGGCTTTAGGTGACCGTATCGGGCGACGAAATCCTGTCATTCGTTCAATGGCGGTCAGCCTTGATTTAAGGCACAAAGGAGACCACGCCAATGTCATTAAAATTATTGTGGATTCAATGCGGTGGTTGCGGCGGCGACACCTGGTCGCTTTTCAATGCAGAATCTCCCAACATTACAGAGCTGTTCGGCTCACTTGATGTTGAGCTGCTGTGGCATCCTTCGATTTCGATCAAAAGCCCCAATAGTTTAAAAACCATCAATGAAGACTTGCTGACAGGTGTCCGGGAGCTCGATGTTTTGTGCGTCGAAGGATCCGTTCTTCGGGGACCCGGTGGAACCGGCCGCTATGACGAGATTTTCGGAAAACCCAAAAAGGATCTTGTGGCTTCATTAGCGAATCGTGCCGAGTATATTTTGGCCATCGGCACCTGTGCCAGCTACGGCGGCATCGGGGCCAATACCGAGATAGAAGCAACCGGACTGCAATTTCTCAGAGAAGAAAAGGGGGGCTTTCTGGGTGAGGAATTCACTTCAGGAAGCGGGATGCCGGTTATCAATTTGCCGGGGTGCCCCTGCCATTGCGATGTTGTTGTCGGGACGCTGGTCACGATTGATTCCGGAGCGCAGCTGGAGCTGGATGAATACAACACCCCCGTTGACTGGTACGGAATGATGGTACACCAGGGATGCACCCGTAACGAGTATCATGAGTACCGTGTGGAAGAGCGGAAATTTGGAGAAAAAGGCTGCATGTTTTTTCATTTGGGCTGTCACGGTCCATTGGTTCGCGGGCCGTGCAACAAGATGCTGTGGAACAACCGTTCGTCCAAGACAAGGGTGGGTGTTCCCTGTTTTGGCTGTACGCGGCCCGACTTTCCGCAACAGTATCCCTTTTTTCAAACCAGAAATATCGAAGGAATTCCCATTGAGTTGCCCGAAGGAATCAGTCGGGCGCATTACATGGCCTATAAAGGTATGGCCGCAGCTGCCGCGCCCAAACGGCTAAAAACAAGAAAGACGGGTATCTAATCTGACAGGGTCTTGAGCACCCCTGTTGAAATATTTGCAACGGTCAGCCAAATGAAACGAAAAAAAATAAATATTTACCCCCTAAATAGAGTCGAAGGCGATCTTGAAGTCCGGATCGAAATTGAAAACAACAGGGTCTCCGGCGCCTGGAGTGCGGGTATGATGTACAGAGGCTTTGAGAATTTGCTCATCGGCCGTGCAATTCTGGATGGCCTGGTTCTGACCCCTCGCATATGCGGCATCTGCAGTACCTCGCATTTAAAAGCCGCAGCCAAGGCATTGGATATGTTTTTTAAGGTAAAAATACCGGATAATGCCATGCGTGTTCGAAATATCACCTTGATTGCAGAAAAGATCCAAAATGATGTCCGTCACGCATTTATGCTGTTCATGGCGGATTTCACAAATCAGGCTCATCAAAAACATGCTTTATTTGATGAGGCCGCGCGCCGTTATCAGCCTTTAACCGGCGAGACGACGGTGGCAACCGTCCGTGAAACCAAGAGAATTCTCGAAATAATCGCCATTCTAGGCGGCCAATGGCCGCATTCATCATTTATGGTTCCGGGCGGCGTGGTTTGCGTGCCCAGTGCCAATGATCTGACGCAATGTTTGTTTCTGATACGGAATTTTCGAAAATGGTACGAAAAGCGCGTGCTGGGATGCCGCATCGAACGCTGGATGGAAGTCACGTCCAAGGCCGACCTGGAGGTCTGGCTGGAGGAATCCGAATCTCACGCACACGGCGAGCTCGGATTTTATCTCCGATTTGCGAAAGAAGCCGGTTTGGAAAAAATTGGCAAGGGCTGTGGAAATTTTATCAGTTTTGGCTCACTGGATTTGCCAGATGACACCGGCGTTAAACGGGCCGCCAAAAACCGGCAGTTTCTGCGGTCCGGGTTTTTCCATCAGCTCGAGCTTAAACCATTTGATCAGAAAAAAATAACCGAAGATGTATCGCATTCGTGGTTTGAGGCCGGCGATGGCGGCAAACATCCATTTGACGGTCAAACCCGACCCTATGCCAGCGGTAAAGAGAGCGGCAAATATTCCTGGGCCAAAGCACCGCGCTACGATGCCATGCCGGCTGAAACCGGGCCCCTTGCGGAGATGGTCGTGGCCTCCGCCCCGTTGTTTATCGATTTCATCAAGCGGGACGGCCCGAACGTGTTTGTAAGAGAACTTGCGCGTTTGATAAGGCCGGCTTATTTGATACCGCTTATGGAGCAGTGGCTTGAAGAAACGGTCCGCTGTCATGAAGAATTTTATCAGGATCATCGCAAAAAGGAAAACGGGCAGGGTTACGGCTTATTGGAAGCTCCGCGGGGCGCGCTGGGCCACTGGGTGAAGATCAAAGACGCCAAAATTCAAAAATATCAAATTATCACCCCGACGGCCTGGAATGCGTCACCCCGCGATGCGAACGGTTTTCGAGGGCCTTGTGAAGAAGCCATTGTTGGAACTGAAATCAAAGACCTGGATAATCCGATAGAAGTCGATCATATCATCCGGTCTTTTGATCCGTGTCTGGTTTGCACGGTTCACGCCGTAAATATCGAAAATTAAGAGCATCGGGAAATCATGCCAGATCGTTTCCCGTTGCGGGATGTTCATTGCGCCGGCTACCAATGCTATGCGAGTTTGAAGAAAAAGCCGGTTAAGATAGCCGATTCAATGCCGTGCGGACTGAACGTTTATCAACCCCTCAACAAGAGAGTTTAAATTATGGAAATTTTATCTCAGCCCTCCCCGGCGGCTGTGAGTGCCGACAGCACCTCCTGGGCATTGGTCGAGGAAAACGCGATCTTAAGAAAAGAAATACAGGTTGCGCGCAAAGCTGCCGAACTGACCGCCAACCTCGTGGTCAAACAATTCGAGGAAACCGAAAAGGTTCTGCACCGCTTCCAGGTCGCCAATGCGCAAAGAAAAGCCGTACTTGATTCCGCGATCCGAATTTCGATCATTGCCACAAACAAAGATGGTACAATTACGGTTTTTAACACGGGTGCTGAACACACGCTGGGTTACAGTGCCAAGGAAATCATCGGCAAACAAACGCCGGAACTTTTTCATTTACAATCTGAATTGGAAATTGTCCGCTCTCGGTTGAGCTTCAAATACGGCTGTCAGGTGACCGGAATCGATGTTTTTTTTGAATATATGGCTCGAAAACGATTGGCGCCCAGTGAATGGACCTATGTGAGAAAAGATGGCACTCAATTTCCGGTCAGGATGACAATTAACGTCCTACGGGATCCGGATGGAGACATCAGCGGCCTGCTGTTCGTCGCCATGGATATTGCCGAAATAAAACGCTCCGAAAAAGCGCTGAAAGAAAGTGAGCGAAAATACCGGCTGCTCGTCAGGAACCTGCCAAACTGTGTCTACAAGAGTTACCTGGATGGCGCCATTGATTTTTTTGATAATAAAATTGAACAAATTACCGGTTACAGCAAAGAAGAGTTTTTATCCAGAAAGAAAAACTTGTTTAGTCTCGTTCATGAGGATGATCTGGCGCGCACCAAGGAGAAGTTCAAACAGGCCCTGGAGACCGACAACTCTTACATCAGAGAATATCGCGTCAAGTCCAAAACCGGTGATACGATCTGGATCCAGGACGGTGGGCAAATCATCTATGGGGAAAATGGGGAGGTCGAATTCATCACCGGCGCATTTCTGGATATCACCGAACGCAAGCTGGCCGAAAAAGCGCTGCATGAATCGGAGGAAAAATATCGATCCCTGTTTAACAGCGGTCCAGTCCCGATCTTTGTCTTGGAGCGCGAAACCTTAGAAATACTGGATGCCAATCCAATGGCTGAGGACACCTATGGATATTCCAATGGTGAATTAACCGGCATGCTTTTTTCAGCTCTCGGCCCGCTCGACGATATTTATAAAAGCATTTCTGCTTTTGATGAGATGGATTGGCCCAGAGCCTGCGTTGTGAGCTCGAGGGTCCGCCATTATCAAAAAGGCAACACGCCGTTTTACGTCAGGGTTACGGCCTGCCCGACACGCTATAAAGATAGAGATGCCATCATACTGGCAACAACGGATATCACTGAAATGCTGGAAAAAGAGGCCCAACTGCTGCAGGTCAGTAAAATGACAACGCTGGGTGAAATGTCGGCCGGAATTGCCCATGAATTGAATCAGCCTTTAAATGCGATTAAAATGGGAAGTGAATATCTCAAAATGATGGTCGAAAACCGAAAAAAGATATCCGAGGAAAATCTGGTTGAAGTCTCCGATCGAATCAATGAACAGGTGGACAGGGCTTCTGAAATCATCGATCGTCTGAGGGAATTTGGCCGCAAACCCGACTTTGTTAAAGAAAAGGTCAACATCAACAAATCTGTGCGGGTCGCCTACGGCATTATCAATCAATCGATTCGACTTCAAAATATTGACGTGATCCTGGATCTTGAGAAGAATCTGCCGCCTATTTGGGCGCGAAATACCCGCATTGAGCAAGTTATCTTTAATCTAATCACGAATGCCATGGATGCGGTGGCCCAGCCCCAAAAAGCGCAAATGGAGGAGGCGAAACCCACCATTACCATTCGCTCCTTTCTTGAAAATGATCGGCTAAAGCTAACGGTTTCAGACAATGGCATCGGCATTGCGAAGGCTGCTTTAGAGAAGGTATTTGAGCCTTTTTTTACCACCAAGGAAGTGGGCGGCGGCATGGGGCTCGGGCTTTCGATCAGTTACGGAATCGTCAAAGACTATAACGGAGAGATTGATATTCAAAGTGAAGAGGGTAAGGGCACCACGGTGAGTTTGACATTCCCTTGCGCCTGATGCGCATTGAAAGGAAGGATACATGGAGAAAATCCTGGTTATCGATGACGAAAAGGCAACCTTGTCCATGTTTCGTCTTTTTCTGGATGCCTATGGTTACAGCGTCTATACGGCGGAAAACGGTGCGGAAGGCCTTGAAATTTTCCGCAAAGAAAAGCCAGCGATCGTTTTGACCGACATTAAAATGCCCGGCATAGACGGACTGGCCGTGCTGCAGCAGATAAAGGAAATTGCTCCCCAAACGGCGGTAATTGTCATCACCGGTCATGGCGACACCGCTCTGGCCGAGCAGGCTGTGAAGATGGATGCTGTTGATTTTATGAGCAAACCGATTAAAAAAGAAGCCTTAGATTCAGCGCTTGAAAAAGCAAGAGAGAAACTGGGTTGAGCCAGGTCCGATGGCGGTGCACAAGCAGGTTGTCTTTAAATCAGCTTCAATCGCCTGCCCGATGAATTTGTAAAATTTCCTACGGACCGCCCATTCGTATTTAAGGTTGACTTTTTTGCTAAAATTAAAGAAAGTCTGTGTCTTTGTGAATGAAAATCGCATAATACCAGCGCGCTTGAGCGAATCGAATCAGGAGTAATAACATGTGCCTAGCAATTCCTTCGCGGATTACAAAGATTGAAAATAATATGGCAACGATCGATGTGGAAGGCGTTAAAAGAGAAGCCAGCCTGTTGCTTCTCGAAGATGCCCGGGTCGGCGATTACGTTATCGTTCATGCCGGCTTCGCCATCCAAAAGCTCGATGAATCCGCGGCACAGGAAACACTGGATCTGTTGCGCGAGGCCATCGCTGCGGTAGAGAAACAAGAATCCAACCAGAATTAGAAAACCATCGAGCGCTAGAGGTATAATTACATTTCTAGATCCCACAATTTTGTGCCACCCCACCCGGACAACACCCATTGATATTGTTATGCCGAACAATGATGCAGCCAAAAAAATTGAAGTGAACGGAATTGTTCAGGGAGTCGGTTTTCGACCCTTTGTCTTTAATCTTGCCAATCAATACGATTTGAAAGGCGAGGTAGCCAATACCGCTGCCGGGGTTTCGATTCACATCGAAGGACCGCCGGAGCATATTCAAGCCTTTGAAACGGACCTGGCCGCCAAATGCCCGCCGCTTGCCCATGTTGTCCAGATATCCGGTCATCCCGAACGTGTAAAGCCATTTGCGGATTTCAGGATTGCAAAAAGCAGGGGCCAGGCTCAAATGGCCACCCTGATCTCACCGGATGTTTCAATTTGTAAAGACTGCTTGCATGAGCTCTTCAACCCCAAGGATCGGCGCTATCTGTATCCGTTTATCAACTGCACCAACTGCGGGCCGCGCTACACCATTATCGATGACATCCCCTATGACCGCCCCAAGACCTCCATGCGGCATTTTAAGATGTGTGCGGCCTGTCAGTCTGAATACGATGACCCGACAGACCGGCGTTTTCATGCCCAGCCCAATGCATGTGCAGAATGCGGGCCGCATGTCAGTCTTTATACAAACCAGCAGGAATCCGTCGATACCGATAATCCAATAGAAAAAGCGGCTGATCTCATGCGCCGGGGGCAGATTGTAGCCCTGAAAGGGCTTGGCGGCTTTCATCTGGTTGCCGATGCTGAAAATGGCGCGGCGGTCATGCGCCTGCGAAATCGAAAGCTGCGGGAGGAAAAACCCTTTGCCATCATGTCAGCCGATTTGGAGGGCATTCGCAAATATGCCGTCATCGAACCGCCGGAAGAAAAACTGCTGCGCTCGATCCAACGGCCGATCGTGCTGCTGAAAAAAAGAATACCGAACGCCATTGCCGAAGAAGTTGCGCCCCGCAACAAATATTGGGGCGTGATGCTGCCGTATACGCCCCTGCACTATCTTCTATTAGAATATGGATTCACAGCGCTGGTCATGACCAGTGCGAATTTAAGTGAAGAACCGATCGCCATCGATAATGACGATGCTTTCGAGCGCCTGGCCGATATCGCCGACTTTTTTTTGATTCACAATCGCGACATCTATTTGCGCAGTGATGATTCCATTGTCAGGCACACGGCCGGCCATACGCGCTACATCCGGCGCTCGCGGGGATTTGTTCCCATTCCCGTATTTTTGGATTATCCGGTCCCGTCGATACTTGCCTGCGGTGCCGAGTTAAAAAATACGATCTGCATCACCAAGGGCGATAAAGCGTTTATCAGCCAGCATATCGGTGATTTGGAAAACCTGGCCACGCTGGATTTTTTTGAACTGACCGTGGCCCATTTGCAGCGCATCCTTGAAATTGCACCCGAAATCATTGCCTGTGATATGCATCCGGATTACCTGAGCACCCAGTATGCCAGGCAACAGCGCGGCATGCAGCAAATCGAGGTGCAGCATCACCATGCCCACATTGTCAGCGGCATGGCGGAACACAGGCTCGCCGGCGAGGTCATCGGATTATCGTTTGACGGCACCGGCTACGGCACCGATGGCGCCATCTGGGGCGGTGAAGTCCTGGTGGCCCAGACCCATCACTTTGAGCGGGTGGCCCATCTGGCATATGTGCCCATGCCCGGCGGTGCGGCGGCGATTAAAGAACCCTGGCGCATGGCCGTCAGTTACCTGCATGACGCATTCGGGGAAAATTTTTGGGATCTGGATCTGCCGATTTTAAAGCAGGCCGACCCTCAAAAACTAAAGATTATCCTTGAAATGATTTTAAAAGGTGTGAATTCCCCGCCGACCTCGAGTCTGGGGCGCCTGTTCGACGGTGTTGCGGCGATTACCGGAATCCGTCAGCAGGTGAATTTCGAAGGCCAGGCGGCGATGGAACTGGAGATGCTGACAGCCGGCGATGTCCATTCGATCTATGATATTGAGGCAGCCACGGCAGATGGGCCCACCATTGCACCGGCGCCCATCATCCGGGGGGTGGTTCGCGACGTTCAAAACGGGTTGCCGACCGCACAAATCGGTGCCAAATTCCACCAGACAATCATCGCTTTGTTTGCCGAGGTATGCACATCGTTGCGAAATGAATCCGAATTGAATCGCGTCGTGTTAAGCGGGGGCTGTTTTCAGAACGCCATCCTGCTGGCCGGTTTGATCCAGGAACTGGAAACGCGCAAATTTGAGGTATTCGCCCACCGGCAGGTGCCTGCCAATGATGGCGGGATTGCGCTGGGGCAGGCAGTGGTCGCTGCCGCCAGTTTCGGCTCCTAAATGGCCCTTTTTTCGCTGAGCTTTGTTCTCCGCGGGTTTACATCGTCGACGTACTAGCAGTACGCCTCCTCGTAAACCCTTGTGCGGCCTTGCTCAGCAAAAAAATTGCTCATTTATGAACCGAAACCACATTTTATTTAAATACATAAATACGTTTGTAGATAATTTTAAACACATTATTATTTTAAAACCCTATTACAATTATTAATACTTTGAGGTTTAAGTACAGTTGCCGGCTGTACAAGGCGCATGGTGCATAGCGCAAAGCGTAAGCAGCAAAAGTTCTTCCTGTCATCGCTATGCCCTTTGCGCTCTGCGCTTTGCCCCATACAATAGGGACAACTTGAAAATCGGTCTAAGCAACGAACAACCAACAACGAACAACGGACAATTATTATGACATTAAAACACATCGATGAATACCGGGATTCGGAGTTGTCCAAAAGCTTACTCCAGAAAATTAAAACGATCAGCAAGAAAGAGGTGCGCCTGATGGAAGTGTGCGGCACGCATACGGTATCCATCTTTCGCAGCGGGATCCGTTCGCTGTTGCCCCAGACGATTTCCCTGCTTTCCGGACCGGGTTGTCCGGTATGCGTGACCGACCAGGCTGAGATCGATGCCTTTATCGAGCTGGCCCGGATCGATGGAGTGATCATTGCCACCTTTGGCGATTTGATGCGGGTGCCGGGCACCAAGTCCTCCCTGCAAAAAGAAAGCGCCGCCGGCCGGGACATCCGGGTGGTGTATTCGACCTTTGACGCCCTTGAAATTGCCAAAAAAAATCCCGATCAGCGCGTGGTGTTTCTGGGTGTCGGGTTTGAAACCACCGCCCCCACCATCGCCGCCGCCATCCTGTCCGCCTCCCAGATGGATGTGAAAAACTTTTCGGTCATCTCGGCCCACAAACTCGTGCCCCCGGCTTTGGAAGCACTGATGTCGGCAGAGAAAGTATTGATTGACGGATTTATTTTGCCCGGGCATGTTTCGGTAATTATCGGCCTGAAAGCCTATCAGCCGTTTTTTGATCAACATCAAATTCCCTGTGTTGTCGCCGGCTTCGAGCCGACCGACATTTTGCAGGCCGTATCCATGCTGGTTGAAATGCTGGAATCCAGCCGCCCGAACCTGGACAATGCGTATCAACGGGCGGTGACGGTTGACGGCAATACCAAGGCACAGCAAATCCTGGGTCAGATTTTTGAGCCGGTCGATGCCTGCTGGCGCGGAATCGGTTTGATCCCGCAGAGCGGACTGAAAATTCGCCAGCATTATGCCGATCTCGATGCCGAAAAATTATTCAACATTGAGGTGCCGGACGCCAAACCCCCAAAAGGCTGTGCCTGCGGCGAGGTGCTTATCGGCACCAAGATACCGCTCGAGTGTGCGCTGTACAAAAAAGCCTGTACGCCCATGGATCCGGTGGGACCCTGCATGGTGTCAACTGAGGGGACGTGTTCGGCCTACTATAAGTATCACAGTGACTGAACTATTAAGTAATGAGTGCTGAGGACTGAGGACTGAGAATTTCGGGCAAAGCGCATAGCGCAAAGCGTTAAATAGATTTTCCGCCGAAGGCGGATTGTGAGGTTTCAGGTTTCAGGTTTCGGGCCTTCGCCGCGCCGTAGCGGCTACGGCCGCGCAGGCGGGTGTCAGGTGTCAGAATCCAAAGATCTGAAACCTTCGCGGCTCTAATGCTGAACACTGACACCTCAAATAGAGAAAACCACTGACAACGGACCACTGACAACGGACCATTGATATGAAAAGCGACAAAATTTTACTCGATCATGGCAGCGGCGGCAAGATTTCCCATCGCATGACCAAAGATATGATGCTGCCGGTATTTGATAACGCGATTCTGGCAGCCCTCAATGACGGGGCAATCTTTGAACTGGAGGGCAGGCGGCTTGCGTTTTCAACCGACTCGTACACCGTAGATCCCATTTTTTTCCCGGGCGGCAACATCGGTGATCTTGCCATCAACGGCACGGTAAATGATCTTGCGATGTGCGGTGCCACCCCGCTTTATTTGAGTGTCGGCCTGATCATTGAAGAAGGATTTTCCCTGGATCGTCTTGAAGTTATCATCAAGCAAATGGGCCGGGCGGCCGAGGCGGCCGGGGTTACGGTGATTACCGGGGACACAAAGGTCGTGCCCAAAGGTACGGCGGATCAAATTTTTATTAATACCTCCGGTATTGGTTTGATTGCGGAACACATTCAGGTCGCCAGCGATAATGCCCGGGTGGGCGATAAAATCATTTTAAGCGGAACCATTGCCGATCACGCGATTACCATATTAACTCAGCGCGAAGGTCTTTCGTTTGAGACCTCGTTGCACAGTGATTCGGCACCGTTGAATCACATGGTCAAAAAAATGTTCATGGCCACAGCCGGCAACGGGATCCACGTTCTGCGGGATCCGACCCGCGGTGGTGTCGGAACCGCGCTAAATGAGATTGCGGAAATGTCCGCACAGGGCATCGAAATTATTGAAGAGAAAATTCCGATAAAGCCGGAAGTGGCCGGCGCCTGTGAATTGCTTGGTTTTGATCCCCTCTATTTGGCCAACGAAGGCAAGCTTCTGGCATTTGTGTCCCCGGAATATTCTGATGCGGTCCTCGAGGCCATCCGGTCCGATCCATACGGCAAAGATGCGGTGGTGATCGGCGAAGTTATGGATGATCACCGCGGCAGGGTGTTTTTAAAAACAAACATCGGCGGCAAAAGGATTGTGGATATGTTGGCGGGAGAGCAGCTCCCTCGAATCTGTTAAAACCGGGCTTTAAAACCGCATCTAATGTCCGATGGCTGCGTTACGAGCCGCTTCAAAATGCTCACGTACTATTATCGTGTACGCTCCACTTTTGAAGCGGCTCAAGCCTGGCCCTCGAATATGATTTGCGGCTTAAAAACCCGGTTTGGTTAAATTTTAGAGCACCGCTTTAGGATATTTAAGGAACGTAATTTTTTCGCCGCAGGCGGATTGGGTTTTCTCGTTTCCGTCCGGGAAACGAGAAAGAATAAAAAAATCTTATTAATCCTGTAGATCCTGTCTAAAAAATTAAAATGAAACAGGTCCATAAAATTATAATCGTATTTTCCATACTATTTGCATTGAACGGTGTTTGCGAGGCTAAACGTGAACACCTCATTGAAGGCAGGACCATGGGGACGACCTAT
>JASFTL010000046.1:0-13609 GCA_050053555.1 Desulfobacterales bacterium | reverse complement strand
TTATTTCCTATTCTATGCACCATTTAGCTATTTCCCCTCTCATGCCTGCTAGACGAATTCATATTGATTATCGGATCAGCTGGTTCATTTCGAAAATCGGAAGGCAGATTGATAGCACAATAAAACCAACAATGCAGCCCATCACCAGAATCATGACCGGCTCCAAATAAGAGGTCAGCCGCAGAATGCTGTTTTCGACTTCTTTTTCAAATACGTCCGCAATCTTATTGAGCATACCTTCCAATTCGCCGCTTTGTTCACCGACCTGAATCATTTGAATGGACATTTGCGGAAAGACGCGCCCTTCCTTCAAAGCCGCCCATAATGCCTGCCCCTTGCCGACATCCTGAGCCGCGGTTTCAACTGAATTGGAGATCAGTATATTTCCGGCGATATTTTTGACGATGTCAAGGGCAATCAGTAAGGAAACGCCGTTCTCCAATAGAGAACCCAGCGTCCTGGCAAAACGGGCGACAGCCAGTTTTTTAACTAATATTCCGAAAACAGGCAACGTCAGTATCGTTCGATCATAAACATAACGCCCGTTTTCGGTTTTTTTGGCCTGATGCAGGGCAACACCGACACCAACCAAGAGAAGAAGGATAACCCACCAGAATGATTTAAAAAATTCACTTAAAAAAATGAGCAATCGTGTCGGTGTCGGCAGGACCTGATTCATGTCCATAAATATGGCGGTGATACTGGGGACAATGTAAGTCAACAGCACAAACAATACCAGGGTCCCGATGATACACATAAAAACGGGATATGCCAGGGCGGTCTGAATTCGATTGTTTAAATCCTGTTGTTTTTCGGCAATGTCCGCCAGCCGATCGAGAACAATTTCGAGAGTTCCCGAAGTTTCCCCGGCACGCACCATGTTTATATACAGGGGCGAGAAAATTCCCGGATATTGCGACAATGCCTGGGCGAAACTTTGGCCCTCGACAATTGCATCTTTAACCTGCGCCAGGACCGTTTTAAGCCGATGCGATTTGGTTTGAGGCGCCAAGGCATCGAGGGCGGAGACTAAAGGGAAGCCGGCCGTGATCAATGTTGCCAATTGCCGGGTCATCAGCGCAATTTCGGCAGGCTTGACACGGGTAAAATAGAGCGACAGGGCGGCGATGCGAGCTGTCTTTTTTTCCGGCGCCTCTTGGGATTCCTTGATAGACACGGGGAAGACACCGGTTGCTCGCAATTTCTGACGGGCGGCGGCCGCACCGTCGGCATCAATAATCCCGGAGGTTGTCTTTCCTTTGGCATCCAGTGCCGTATATTCAAAAACAGGCATTCCAAATTGTCTCAGTGAATTCAGTTGGTTTTCCCAAGGGCAATCGACAGGTATTATGTTAAGAATATTATGATATTAGGCTATTTTCAACATAAACTTTATAGCGCCTAATTTAAAGGGGCGGCCTTGAGTTTCAGCATCACGTTTTAGTTGATGTTTACCGTAATGCGCAACGCGCTATTTCAGGTCTTCTTCCCGGAGGGCTTTTTCCGGTGGATCCACGTGTACGATGACATCTACAATCTCCTGGATTTCAGAGATGATACGGCCCTTTACGTCATCGGCAATATCATGCCCCTCTCGTACGCTTATCGAGCCTTCAACAACAATATGCAAATCAACCTGAATGCTGGAGCTGATATAGCGGGTTCTGATATCATGAACCTGCAGAACACCTTCGATTTTAAGCGCACTGGCTCTAATGTTTTTTCGTATCTCCGTCGGCGCCCCAACGTCGATAAGTTCGCTGAGTCCCGGCCATATTATTTTCATTGACGAATAGAATATAAAAATTGAGACGACCGCCGCTCCTACATTATCCAGAAATGACCAGGATGGAAAAATTCGGGCGCCGGCCACTGCAATTAAAACCGGCAAGGAACTGATCGCATCCGAGCGATGATGCCAGGCATTAGCGGCTAGGGCAGGGCTTCTAACCCTTTTACCGATCTTGGCCGTCCAGCGGTAAATGGCTTCTTTAGAAATTATGGAAACTAAAGCCGCCAGAACCGCGATCCAGCCCGGGGGAGACGTATGTTTTGCATGCAGGGTTGAAATGGCTTTCCAGCCGACTCCGACACCTGCTGCTGCCAGCGCGATTCCGATAAAAACCGTCACCAGCGTTTCCATGCGCTGATGTCCATAAGGATGGGATTCATCGGGCGGTCGGGACCAGTAATGAGAGCCCGCAATGACGGCAATATCGGAGGTCAAATCCGTAAGACTGTGAATGGCATCGGCCACCAGCGCCTGGCTGCTGCCGATAATGCCAGCAAGGAATTTGAAACTTGCAAGCAACACATTTGCGAAAAGCCCGACCCAGGTCACTCTGCGGATGACGCTCTCTCTGCCCCTATCGCGAGGCCCTGAAACGTCCTTGCCTTTTTCTTCCTGAATCACGCGGTGCGCTCCTCGTTTCAATTCAATAATGATTTTAATGTATGGCAGTGTTGCCATAAATGGCGTTTTGACCTATAAAATAACACTACATTGAAATTCAATTTAAATAAAGATTTATCGTTGATATTGCTGCTCCGATTCTTCCCTGCTTGTATCTTTGGCTTTAGGAGGCAACCATGAAAAAATCTTATCTCATTATTCTATTGATCGTTTTTCTTTTGCTTGCATGCGAGGAGACGGGGCTGAATCTAAAAATTCGGTTCGACCAAATCCAGGGTCTGCAAGCGGACAATCGGGTGGTTTTTGAATCCAATCACATCGGCCGGGTGACACGCGTATTTTACGCTAGAGAAGGTCATTATTTGGTAGATCTATTCATAAAAGAAGATTTTGCAAATGCCGCCACTGAAGACTCACGGTTTTACATCATGAATGATCCTCTAGACGTGAGGAAAAAAGCCGTTGAGATTCTGCAGCTTCGCAAAGGCGGCACCCCTTTAGCCGATGGTTCCTTGGCTGAAGGCTCCACTGGACCCTCTGTTGGGTATCAGAAAATGCTGGAGGAATTTGATGAACAGGCCGGCAAACTTGGAAAACAGCTGCAACAATTTTTCGAAGACCTGAGCAAACTGCCGGGAAGCGATGAAGTGAAAAAGCTGCAGAAAGATTTAGAAGATTTTGGCCGGGAGATGGAAAAAGCAGGAAAAGCAACTCGCGAAAAAATACAGAATGAAATCGTCCCGATGATTAAAGAAGAACTTGAGCGCCTTAAAAAGCGATTAGAGAATTTCGGCCGCGAAAAGGAAGTAGAGCCGCTGGAAAAACAACTGGAAAAAATCACAACCACCTGATAATCGGTTTCAGGTTTCGGGTGTCAGGCAAATAGCTCATAGCTGGTAGCTCATAGTTCACAGGCTTGGAGGCTTAAAAGCTGGCAAGCTGTAAGGCCCGCGATTTTTTGATTCCTTTGAGCTTTCAGCTTTGGGCTTTGAGCTAATTCCTGACACCTGAACACTGACACCTTTTATGATGGTTAGGCCGTGTGTCGGTCTCTTGTACCCGCCATCAATAAAAAAGCTCAGAAAGGAGCATTTACCCATGAACCTTTTGACCAGTTTCAGTTTTGAGCTGCCGACCAAAATAGAATACGGCATCGGCGCCGTGGACCGCTTGGCTGAAATCATCGACGCATTAAATGCCAAAAGCGTACTCGTGGTTACCGATAAAGGCATCAGAAATTCCGGGCTGCTGGATCGTATTTCGAATCTATTGGATGCCGACAAATTATCATACAACATTTTTGATGATGTCGAACCCAATCCGAAGGATTACAATGTTCAAAAAGGCGTTGAAGTGGCAAAGCGCCTTAATCCGGATTGCCTGGTGACGGTTGGCGGCGGCAGTCCGATTGACTGTGCCAAGGCGATTGCCGTAGTGAAGCCCCAGGGGGGCGCTGCCCGCGACTATGAGGGGCCGGATAAGGTTGGACGTGAGGTGCTGCCGTTGATCGCCATCCCGACCACGGCCGGGACCGGCAGTGAGGTAACTTTTAGCTCGGTGATTACCGACACACAGGAAAAATATAAGTTTAGCATTAAAGATCCGAAGATTGCGCCAAGAGTGGCGTTGGTGGACCCGGAGATGACCCTATCGATGCCGCCGGACTTGACGGCAGCAACCGGTATGGATGCTCTGACGCATGCCATTGAGGGATTTACCGCCAACGCATCAGAACCCATTGCAGATTCAGCTGCCCTTTATGCGGTCGAATTGATTACGGCCTGTCTCAGAACTGCTGTGTCTGACGGCAGCAATCTTGAAGCCAGAGCGGGGATGCTACTGGGTAGCGTGCTGGCAGGTATTGCGTTTAGCCACTCTGATGTTGCCGCCGTCCATTGTGTGGCTGAAGCGCTTGGGGGAAAATACGACGCGGCTCACGGGGTGTGCAATGCCGTTGTTTTACCGGCGGTGATGGAATATAATCTGGATTACTGCAAGGACCGATATGCTCGTATTGCCACTGCAATGGGGCTGTCTTACGAGAACGTTGAAGATGGCGCCCGTCAGGCGGTCAAGGCCGTACATCAATTGGCCTCCGATGTTTATCTGCCTGAATTTGGCTCCTTGGGTGTTCAAGAAAAGGATTTTGAAGAACTGGCGACGAATTCGTTTAAAAATGGAAGCAATATCGATAATCCGCGACCCATGAGCGCCGATGATTATTTAAATTTGTTTAAAATCCTTTCCGGTTAGAATTGCCTAAAGTCAGCGCTAGAGTTTGGCCTCACGCGAAGACGCAAAGACGCCAAGGTTTTAATAATTTTTTTTAGATTATCATTTTTGCAACTTTAGGCGTTTTAAATACCAATACAGAGAAACCATGCCCCAAATCATCCACGCACAAATGCCGGATCATTATGCCTGGGTTCGCAGACTTTTCCAGCAATATGCGGATTCTCTTGGTTTTGACCTTGAGTTCCAGGACTTCAGTCGAGAGCTGGACACACTTCCCGGAGACTACGCGCCACCCCAGGGCTGTATTCTACTAGCTGGAAGAGCAGATGAATATATCGGCTGTGTGGCGATGCGTCCTCTGGAGGAAAGAATCTGCGAGATGAAGCGGCTGTATGTGACCCCGGATTTTCGAGGCCAAAAAATCGGAAGGGCGCTGGCGCAGAATATCATTGATGAGGCACGCCTGCGTGGCTATGATCGCATGCGTCTTGATACGATCGAATCCATGACGGAAGCGAAATCACTTTATCTTTCATTGGGTTTTCGACCGATAAAACCGTATCGATATAATCCTCTTGATCATCCAACCTATTTTGAACTGGATTTGCGTGATTTGCGTGTATAAAAGGAGATACAGATGGCTCAAATGGCTGCGCTGGAGCGTATCGGTAAAGTGGAAGATATAGCAGACATTGTTGCTTTTCTGGCCGGCGACGACGCACGCTGGATTAGCGGGCAGGTGATCCACGTCAACGGCGGTTATATCTATTTTCCATTTCTGAAATGGAAAGTTTTTTTTCGCTTTCGCCTGATTACCCTGTCTCGCTGGAAGCGGGACTGCGGGGAGCTTCATTAATCAATATATTTATGTTAGCATTTGTTAAAGTTCATATGTTTTAGCGAATCAATAACGGTTTTAGGAGTTGTCGGACATGCGGATTTCTTTGATTGCGGCGATGGCCAAAAATCGGGTGATCGGCCGGCAAGGGGAGATTCCATGGAAGATTCCCGGGGAACAGAAGCTGTTCAAAAAGATCACCTTCGGCCATACGGTGATTATGGGAAGAAAAACATATGAATCCCTCGGACAGCCGCTCCCCGGCAGAACCAATATTATTGTTACCCGGCAGACGGATTACCGAGCAGACGGCTGCCTTGTGGTCCATGATCTTTCGAGCGCCATCGAATGCTGCCCGGAAGTTGAAGACGAAGCATTTATCTGCGGCGGCGGGCAATTGTATCACGAGGCGCTTGCTCTGGCCGATCGTATCTACCTAACGGTAATTCCAAGGGAAATACCCGGTGATACCTTTTTTCCGGATATTTCATTGACTGAATTTCAGATAAGACAATCAGAATTGATTAAAATTAAAGGAGTTGAACCATACCACTTTTATATCTATGAACGGATCAGATGAATATGAAAAAACCCAATCCCGAATACATCAAGCGAATTAATGAAATGGTAAACACCTGCCCGTATTTTGAGTTGCTGTCCATGAAGATGATGGATGTGGGTGCTGGCTATTCCTTGCTTGAAATCGATCTGGCGAATAAGCATTTGCAGCCTTACGGATTTGTTCATGGCGGAGTGTTTGCATCGATCATCGATGCAGCCGCATTCTGGTCGGTCTATTTTGGAATCGAAGACCCGAGTGCAGGCCTGACCACAGTTGATCTGAAATTAAACTACCTGGCGCCGGCTGTATCCGGCAAATTATTTGCCAGGGGCCGCCAGATAAAAGTCGGCAGAACGCTTGGTTATGCCGAAGCACAGGTTGTTGATCAAACCGAAAAGGTTCTGGCCCATGGCAGCTCCACTGTAATCATTATGCCCGGCAAGGCGCTCGAAGGCGATCCGCCGCTACCCCCGAAATTTATCGACTAAAAAACGCATGTCGCGTTTTCTAATTAATTTGTATCAACAAGGCTAAAGAGGAGAGACAAATGACGGAAACCAAAACTGAAAAATACGGTTGGAGCCAGGAGATGTCGATGCCCTTACTGGATAAACTGAGAGCCGATCTGAAACAGTCGATGCTGAATAAGGACGTCGAAGCCCGCAGTGCCATCCGACAAATTATGGCTGAATTTCCCAAGTTGACCGTACCCATCACCCTGGAAAGCGGTAAAAAAACCACGCGTCTCAAAAATAATGAAGAGATTACCAATGATGACATTGTTGGCATCATACAGGGGTTGGCAAAATCTGAACGCATCGTTTTAGAGGCGAAAAAAGAAGAATCCTCAGAATATCTTGACATTCTTGAATCTTATTTACCCAAAATGGCGACCACCGAAGAGATCATTGCCTGGATTAAAGAAAACATCGATTTTTCTGAATATAAAAACAAAATGCAGGCCATGGGCGCCATTATGAAGCACTTCGGCAAGCAGGCGGATGGGAAAGTGGTCAACACCATCCTCAAACAATGGAAATAAAAAAATGGTAAGCCGGCACCGCCCCGGCTGGAAATTCAGTTCTTTCGTGATTAAGTTATCCCCTTCAGAAAGGAACAGACATGATAAAGCGTCATTTTTTTAAAATGAGATCAAGCGGGATTCTGCTTGTTTTTTCCCTGCTGACCTTGTTCTTTATTTCGGAACTCTGGTTACATGCAAAATCAGCCACCGTCCAGCAAACTTCAAAAAGCTGTTTATGGTCCATTCAAACCCGGGCGAATAAATTTTATTTACTGGGCTCGCTGCATGTTCTCAAGCAAGACGCTTATCCTTTATCAGCGGCGATTGCAAATGCCTATTTTGACAGCCAGAAGGTTGTGTTTGAAACCGACATCGCACATATGCATGAACCGGCCATGCAGGCGAAAATGATGAAACTTGGCCTGTATCCTGAAGGGCAAAACATGCTTCAGAATCTTGATGCAGGCACTCGACAATTGCTCGAGAAGAAGATGACCGAACTCGGTTTGCCGCTCGGACAGTTCTCGCGTTTCAAACCCTGGTTTATGGCGTTGACACTGACAACAGTTGAACTTCAGAAGTTGGGCTATAATCCCAAATTTGGTATCGATATCCACTTTTTCAATAAGGCAACCGCTGATGGAAAAGAGATCGGCGCTCTGGAATCGGCTACCTATCAGTTAAATTTGTTCGGCAAAATGGACAAGCAAGACCAAAACGCGTTTTTAAATCAGACGTTAAAAGATTTAGAGCTTGTCAACGAATTGGCCGGTGATTTGGTAAAATTCTGGAAGACCGGCGATGCCAACAATCTCCATGCCCTACTGTATAAAAGTTTCAAGGATTATCCGGACCTCCATGATCGCCTGCTGATTCAACGAAACAAAAATTGGGTTAAAGAAATTGAAGGCATGATGAGGAAGAATAAAAATGTTTTGTTTGTGGTGGGCGCAGGCCATCTAGTGGGTCCTGATAGCGTTGTCGACTTACTGAAAAAGAAAGGGTATCAGGTCAAACAACAATAGAAATCGAACATTATAAGCGGCTATGAAACCGCTTTTGCATTTTGTTTTTATATGCACTTTTCTTTGTTATGTGTTCGAAAATATAAAGGACCGTTATGAAGAATATAGATTCTCAGAGCCGATGGCGCCAAAAATTTCACGAAGTCATCTTTGAAGCCGACACACCGGCCGGCAAATGGTTTGATGTTTTATTGATTCTGGCCATATTGATGAGTGTTGTGATGGTGATGCTCGATAGTGTCAACGCCATTCAGATTCAGGCCGGACGTCTATTATATATCGGAGAATGGTTTTTTACGATTTTGTTTACCATCGAATATGTTTTGCGATTATTGAGTGTCGGGCGACCGTTGGCCTATGCCACCAGTTTTTTCGGCGTAGTCGACCTTTTAGCGATTCTGCCCACCTATCTGAGCATTCTTATTCCAGGGGCTCAATATTTGCTGGTTATTCGGATACTGCGGGTCTTGCGAATTTTCCGAATTCTTAAACTGGTGCAGTATCTGGGCGAGGCCCGGTTGCTGACCCAGGCCTTGCAGGCCAGCCGGCGCAAAATTACGGTATTTTTATTTGTCGTGTTGACGCTGGTAACCATTTTCGGATCCTTGATCTATCTGATTGAAGATCCCAAGGATGGCTTCACCAGTATTCCGAAAAGCATCTACTGGTCGATTGTTACTCTGACAACGGTCGGTTACGGAGACATTTCGCCTCAGACCGACCTGGGCCAGTTTCTTTCGGCGATAATTATGATTATTGGTTATGGAATTATCGCCGTTCCGACGGGGATTGTAACGGTAGAATTGGCGCAAGCGTTTAAACGAAAGATCTCCACCCAGGCCTGCCCGGAGTGCAGCGCCGAAGGGCACGACAGCGACGCCAAATTTTGTAAGTATTGTGGATTTCGATTGTGAAAAATGATGAAAGTTTGAATTCTGACCACAGCGCACGCAGAGAAAAATCAAAAATGAGATAATTCAGATACCAAAGAATTTATTCTCTGTGATCTCTGTGGTGAAAACACAGAGTCGATATGAAAAGGTATTTCCATGTTGAATACGAATTACGGTTTACGATTTCTGACCCTCGGCGTCATTTACATGTCGGCATTAAATTGTACGGCCAGCACGCCTTCAGCGGATAAACCCCATCACACTAAAAGCGGTTTTAAAAATGTCCATGCATACAAAGAAAATGAGTTTTCGGATTTTTTGAAATGGCGCCGTGAAAGAGCAAAAAAGGAAATTCCGGGTCCTGAAAGCTATAATTTCCCTTTGGCGAAAAACAATCCGCATTTCTTAAAACAAAATCGAGATCGAAACACCGTAACCTGGATCGGGCATGCCACCATCTTATTGCAGATGGAAGGTTACAATATTTTGACGGATCCCCATTTCTCCAAACGGACGTCTCCGGTACAATGGGCCGGGCCGGAAAGAGTCGCTCCCCTGGGGCTTGCGTTTGAAGACCTGCCGCCCATCGACATCGTTGTTATCTCGCACGATCATTTTGATGCCCTTGATGAGCAAACCATTTTAAAATTGCGCCGACGCCCTGGAGGAGAAAAGACCCGGTTTTATGTGCCTCTGGGGCTAAAAAGCTGGTTTGCAATCCGTGATATAGAGCAGGTTATCGAAATGGATTGGTGGGACCGCCACGCAGACGGAAATCTTGACATTATTGCGGTACCGGTCCAGCACTGGAGTAAACGTAGTCTTTTTTCCCGCAATAAAGCGCTTTGGGCCGGCTGGGTGATTAAGTCTGATACATTTCGATTTGTTTTCGTCGGCGATAGCGGATATGCACCTCATTTTCAATCAATTGGAGATAAGCTGGGTCCTTTTGATATGGCGGCTATACCGATCGGTGCTTACGAGCCCCGGTGGTTTATGGCCAATCATCATGTGAATCCCGAAGAGGCTGTCCAGATTCATATGGACCTGCAATCCAAAAAATCAATAGCCATACATTGGGGCACCTTCATATTAACGGATGAACCGTTGGATGAGCCGCCCAAAAGGCTATCCACCGCTTTGCAGGAAAAACAGATTCCCAAAGAAGATTTTGTCGTTCTGCAGCACGGCCAAACGATCTTTCTCGAATAAACCTTAAAAATTACCACTGAGATCACAGCGCCCGCAGAGATTAAATATCGGTTAATTATCTGAGAACACTATTTTAATTTGCATTTAAAAAATCTCTGTGCCCTCTGTGTCTTCTGTGGTTAATCCTTCTGGAAAGCCAAGATGAAATATTGTCCAAATTGCGGCCGGGACTTAACACCCGCTGAAATTGACGGCCGCAAAAGATTACGATGCTCATCCAGATCGTGTGATTATGTCTTTTGGGACAACCCGACCCCTGTTGTGGCGGCATTGGTGGCACGGGACGGAATTGTAATTCTGGTTCGTAATAAGGAATGGCCGCAGAAGATATACGGCCTGGTGACCGGATTTCTTGAGAAGGGCGAAACACCCGAAGCCGGAGTTTTAAGAGAAGTCAAAGAAGAATTGGGGCTCGATGGTCAGATTGTCGACTTCATTGGCTGCTATTCGTTTTTTGAAATGAACCAGCTCATCCTCGCATTTCACGTTCAGGTGCATGGTGAGATTGTTTTAGGAGAGGAACTGGCTGAATTTAAACTGGTGCCGCCTGAAAAACTCCGGCCATGGGCATTTGGCACCGGCCATGCGGTTAGAGACTGGCTGAAAAAGAGAAAAACAAAGATGGCCGAAGATTAAAATGGCGGCTCTCTAAAAGTCTGGACAAAACGATTCGGAATGACTAAGATGCTTGCTGGTAAGTTGCGAACAAGCGCTGTTGGTTTAGCCAGCGGTGGGTGGATATAAACGGTTAGATAGAAGAAAGGAAAATGATGCTCTACATTGGCAAATTTCTACATGTGACCAATCAGCAGAAAGCAGAAGAGTCGGAGAGAAGACATGGGGAATTTAACTTAATAGTTGCGGCTGACGACAGCGAGGCGGCTGTTGAGCGTTTTAAAGCGCGCATCATCGATTCCAGGGAAAAAAGCGATTTGTTTGAAGGTGACTGCTCTATTTATTTTGTTCATCTTCTTGAGCTCGAAGAATTTCCCAGTGAACGCGCCCGAATGCTGTACTACAAATCAATTGCCGGTGATCCGATTATGCCTTACATCAGTTGCTCAACCCCAAGCGGCGAAACAGACGGATGCCGGATTCTGAACTGGATGCAGAACAAACCGGAAATCGATGGCCAAGATGCGAACCTGTTTATGGAGTTTAAAAGCTGATGACGGCTTAAATATATTTTGCATTGAAAGTTCGCGGACGTTGCCGGTCAATTATAAGCTCTAATTGCTTCCGTCGCCTCGGGAGTAAGATCCGTTATCCTTTTGGAGGTCATCCTTGTCGGAATGGGGGATGGCGGGCCTGTCACTCAAAATATCAATTTTCAATTCCACGCTACTTCGCCCTTCTTCCCCCTTATCTTGCAACTATCAAATTTTTCAAAGCGGGATGTCATTTTTCTCAAAAACCTGAAGGATAATTTTAAAAATTTATCAAACATTTGCTCTCATGAAAACCGACCGTTGAATTGAATTCGTTTACAAAACAGCGCTTTTAGGTTATGAAAACATCTTAGCTCTAATCCTCCATTCTGATTTTTAATAGCCTTCTACGTCTCTTTTCCAGGAGCAGTCACGTTTATTAAAATCCATATTGTTTTTTTAATTATAAATCTTTGTAAACAAAGTCTAATAATAAATAAGATGCATTAAGAGGCCAGCGATGGAAAAATCGATGAACGAAAACAATATCTTCAAAATCAAACTTTTAAGAAATATTTTAATTGTTTCTCTGTCAATCGTTACCTTGCTGTCGCTGTATAATGTGTTTTTTATCTACCCTTCTTTTACCGACCTTCTGATCGATTCGACCAAAGATGATGCCATACGGGCTACCCGGCACTTAGCATCTACTGTTATTGCCGATCGAGCTGAATTGACAAAAGATTCGTTTAATCTGGATTCAAAGATCGAGATCCAGAAGATAAAAAATGATTTCGAATTAATGAAATTAAAGGTTTTTTCAAATTCAGGCACAACCCTTTTTTCGACTGACCCAAAAGACATCGGTCATTTGAATAAAGAAAAATATTTTCAAGAAATTGTGGCTAAGGGTAAAGTGCATACCGAGATAGTGCCTAAAGACAGCGAGTCTCTTGAAGGCTGGAAAGTAACGGCAGATGTGTTAGAAACCTATGTGCCTCTGGTGAGAAATGACCTTTTTATGGGAGCTTTCGAGATCTACTATGACATTACTGCCAGGAAAAATCAGCTTGATAATTTATTAACACATTCTACAACTATTTTACTTGCACTAGCGGTTTGTCTTATAGTTGCCTTTATTGTCATTTTTTTCAAAGAGAGTAAAACCACTGCTGAACAGAAGCGTGCTGAAGAGGCTTTGCGGGAAAGCGAGGAAAAACTGGCGGGAATTTTAAATTCGATCCCGGATATGATCATCGTGCTGGACAAAAATATGAACATCTCGTGGTCGAATCCGATTGCCGATGAATGGCTCGGCTTAAATCCGGTCGGAAAGAAATGCTTTGAAGCTTTCGATCTTGGCGATCAGCAATGTGAAGCTTGCGATGTTCAAAAATGCTTTGAAAAAGGTTTGAATGACGAACACGAACTTGAATTAGTAAAACCTGACGGGTCGCGCATGAATCTCTGGTGTACTGCCAGCGTGGCTACCTGGTCTGAAGGTGGTGTCCCCAAATCAGTCATCGTCGTATACCGTGATATAACCGAAAAAAAGCTGCTGCAGGCCGAGACGGCCAGGGCCGGCCAACTGGCTTCAATCGGAGAACTGGCTGCCGGTGTAGCGCACGAGATCAATAATCCGATTAACGGTATTATCAACTGTGCACAGATGCTGATGGACGAAGATGGTGCCACAACTGAACGGACCGAAATTACCAAGAGAATTATGAAGGCCGGTAACCGGATTGCCATGATCGTGCACAACCTATTGTCATTTGCGCGCAATAACGAAGAGGAAGCGCATTTAGTTCATGTCCAGAGCATCCTGTCCGATTCCTTGGATCTGACCGAGGTGCAAATTCGAAAAGACGGCATAGATTTAAGCGTTGATATTCCGCAGGATATTCCCATGCTCAAAGTGCGCGGCCATCAGATACAACAGGTTTTTTTAAACATCATCAGCAATGCCAGATATGCGCTCAACCAAAAATATTCCCAGACACATGAAAATAAAGTCATTGAAATTAAAGGGGATACGATAGATGCCAATGGCAAACAATATGTGAGGGTAATTTTTTTTGATCGAGGCACCGGCATACCGGACGACATTTTAGGTAAAATCTGTGATCCTTTTTTTTCGAATAAGCCCCTTGGCGAGGGCACAGGTCTGGGGCTGAGTATCAGCCAGGCGATAATTAAAGATCATGGGGGTGACCTTTATTTTGACAGTGTCGAAGGCGAATACACGAGTGTGATTAT
>JASFTL010000045.1:0-13676 GCA_050053555.1 Desulfobacterales bacterium | reverse complement strand
ACCGCGCGACATTCTGGCTCGATGAAAACGGGCGCTGGCATAACGTAGATGGGGAATTCGAACATAATAAGATCATCGATTATTTCCATTCTTCAATAAAAAGAGACGAAAACGGTTATTACCTTTTCCAGGAAAGGGAAAACCTCCGGGAAAAAGTTTACTTCCACTATGAAGACACCGCATTGTTTGCGGTGGATTTAATTAAAGACGATGATATTCAGCTGAAACTGAACACCAAAAAGCAGATCAAGCTGAAGCCCCGGAACATGTTTATACGAGGTGACAATCTGTATATGACAATGGGAGAGGAAACCATCAAATTTGTGGAGCGGGGATTGATGAAAATCTCGGATATGCTGGAATATGACGACGATCAGTATTTTATAAAAGTAAAGAATAGAAGATATCTGATCCTTCAAAAATAATTATTGGTAGTTGGTTAAAGATTTAAATTCTGAATTCAGTTTTACGTTATTATTACCCGCTTTGATTTTCTTACGCTTTAATCCAATCAATTAAAATCCAATCAATCGCTGCAGCGGAAGCAGACAGATCAAGCCGCCAACAAAATCAACTTGACATATATCAAAGGCACGATAAAGATGTACATCAGCGGTAAATTCATTTAGAACAGATTATTCTAAAACCAATCATTCCCCAGTCGATTTTAAAAAGGAGGATCGATAATGCCTAATACAGCCACATCTTATGATGCACACCTGTATGAGTTTCAAAAAATTGCTTACATAAAATCAATGGATGAATATACCTATCTATATCAACAATCCATTGATGATCCGGATGGTTTTTGGTCAGAACAGGCCAAACGCTATCTCTCATGGGAAAAAGATTGGGATTTTGTTCTAAAATACGATTTCGAGACAGCTAAAATTGAGTGGTTCGGAGGTGGCGTTCTGAATGCGAGCTTCAATTGTTTGGACCGTCATCGGAATGCAATCAAAGACAAAGTGGCTTATTTCTGGGAAGGAGACGACCCGGTTGAATCAAAAGAAGTCACTTTCGGAGAGCTTTACGACCGGGTCAACCAACTTGCAGCCGTTTTAAAGTCACGTGATATCCAGAAAGGTGATCGGGTTATTATCTACATGCCCATGATCGTTGAATTACCAGTAGCCATGCTTGCCTGCGCGCGGATTGGAGCTGTTCACAGTGTCGTATTCGGCGGGTTCAGTGCCGAAGCACTGACAAACCGCATCCAGGATTGCCAGGCAAAAATGGTGGTTACAGTTGACGGTGGTTATCGCGCCGGAAAAGTGATTCCCTTGAAAAATACGGTTGAGGAGGCGCTTAAAAATTGCCCGAATGTAGAAACCGTGATTGTCTTCAATCGTACCGATCAGGCACTAGACTTAAATCCGGAACGCGAGATCTGGTGGCACGAAGCCATCACCGAACCTGATCTGCCTTCCTACATCCCCCCCGAACCCATGGATGCCGAAGACCCCCTGTTCATTTTGTACACCAGTGGCAGTACCGGTAAGCCCAAGGGAGTCGTTCATAGCCATGGCGGATATCTGCTTTATGCAGCAATGACCAACCGATTGGTATTTGACCTTAAAGACCATGAGATCTTCTGGTGCACGGCCGACATCGGTTGGATTACCGGACACAGTTACACAGTTTACGGTCCGTTGATTAATGGCTTCACCAGTATTTTGTTCGAAGGCGTGCCCTCATATCCGGATTATGGCCGCTTCTGGCAGATTGTGGAAAAATATAAGGTCAATAAATTTTATACCGCTCCCACAGCAATTCGTGCCCTGGCCAAAGAGGGCTCGGAATACGTCGAAAAATACGATATTTCTTCTTTAACCCTTCTCGGAACGGTCGGAGAGCCCATTAATCCGGAAGCCTGGCGCTGGTACTACCATTATGTGGGCCGCGACTGGTGTCCCATTGTGGATACGTGGTGGCAAACCGAAACCGGCGGCCACATGCTTACGCCATTGCCGGGGGTATCAGCGGTCAAGCCGGGCTCCTGCACCTTTCCATTTTTTGGGGTCGACCCGGTGATTCTCGATGATACCGGAGAAGAAGTGAAATATCCGAATCAGGAGGGCTACCTGTGCATCCGCAAACCTTGGCCGGGCATTGCCCGAACGGTTTACGGCGATCATGACCGCTTTATCGAGACTTATTTCAGTAAAGTGCCGGGGATGTATTTTACTGGTGACGGCGCCAAAAAAGATGAAGACGGATATTTCTGGATCATCGGTCGGATCGATGACGTCCTCAACGTATCGGGGCACCGCCTGGGAACTGCTGAAATCGAATCGGCTCTGGTGCTGCACGCGGATGTCGCAGAAGCTGCCGTGGTGGGATATCCGCATCCCATCAAGGGACAGGGTATCTATGCCTTTGTCACATTGAACACCGGTGTCGTTAAAACCGATGAATTGAAAAAAAAGCTGGTGCAGCTCGTTCGTTCTGAAATCGGACCCATTGCCACCATTGATATCCTTCAATGGGCAGATGCTCTGCCGAAAACACGTAGTGGTAAAATTATGCGGCGAATTTTAAAAAAGATTGCCGCTGGCGAAGCAGAGGATCTGGGAGATCTTTCAACCATAGCAGACCCCTCGGTCATTGACAATCTGGTTGCAAAAAGTAAGGATTTGAGAGCGGAGTAAATATCTTTATTTTTGTTAGCAACCACAGTTGGTATGGCTGAAAACGATTTCGATATGCGCTGTATAGACAAACACGGAAAATCGTTTGAGGTAAAAAAGTACAGTCTCGAAGACTATGCCGACCTACAAACCATGTATTTTACCTTTTACCCCAGAGGTAGATTTCAGGGGATGCCGCCATTACAGGATGAAGCCAGCCGCAAATGGATCAATGGGCTGCTTGAAAATGGAGAAAACTATTTGGCCTGGCAGGATGGAATCATTGTAGGGCATGTGGTCGTGTTGCCCGATTTCGATAAAGGTGATGCGGAGTATTTGATCTTTGTCAGGCACCCGAATCGTGGACGAGGAATCGGAAGTGAACTCAGCCGCGCAGTTCTTCAACACGCTATTAATCTTGGTCTGGAGACTATTTGGCTGATTGTCGGTGCCACCAACTTTCCAGCAATCGGACTTTATCGAAAGTTCGGCTTCCGGTTTTGCGAACCTGATCTTTCGGAAACCGAACGCAAAATGATATTAAACCTTTGAGGTGTCCAATGGCTTTGAAACT
This sequence comes from Desulfobacterales bacterium, assembly GCA_050053555.1. Classification (GTDB taxonomy): domain Bacteria; phylum Desulfobacterota; class Desulfobacteria; order Desulfobacterales; family JAHEIW01; genus JAHEIW01. Next base: position 10,472 of record JASFTL010000045.1, on the reverse strand, counting down.
CGGTATTGTCAGAGACGATCGGTTTTTGGAACATATGCCGGGGCACAACCATCCCGAGCATCCAAGCAGGCTGAGAGCCGTACACCACATGCTGGATACCGAATTTGCGGACAGTTACGATGTCATTCGGCCCGAACCGGTAACCTTAGAAGTACTGGAGCTTACGCACACCTCATCTTATATTGAAAAGGTCTTGAAAACAGCAGATCACAAATTCACCAGCCTTGCATCGGATACCCCCGCCAGTGCAAAAACGTACTTATCCGCCTTCCTGGCTGTCGGAGGATGCCTTAAAGGTGTGGAAGCTATGGTTTCAGGGCAATGCGATGTTTGCTTTGCCATGGTCAGGCCTCCGGGTCATCATGCCCTTGCGGATCGCGCAGGCGGTTTTTGCATTTTTAACAATTTGGGCGTTACAGCTCGGTATGCCATCAATAAATTTAATTTCCGGCGAATTTTAATTATTGATTGGGATGTCCACCATGGCAACGGTATTCAAGATTTATTTTACCGGGAAAAAAAAGTCCTCTATTTTTCCACCCACGATATGCTCCTTTATCCTTATACCGGCAATCTGGAAGAGACCGGCAAAGGTCGGGGGGAAGGTTACACGATTAATGTTCCTATCCCGCGGGATCTGAATGATGCGGACATACTGCACCTCTACCTTGGCATCCTCACGCCGGTTTTTCGAAGATACGTTCCGGATCTGATACTGATCGTCGCGGGCTTTGACGCCCACCTTGAGGATCCCATCGGCAGGATGACGGTCACCGCATCCGCATTTGCAGATTTGACCCGTTTGCTGCTCCATTTGAGAAGCATGGCGGATGACCCCCCCATCCTTTTCGCATTGGAGGGCGGTTACAGCAACAGGGGCCTTGTCGATTCGGTGCGCAGCGTTCTTAACATCCTGACATCAACAGCGGAACCGCACGGATTTCCAAGCGGCGAGACGATTTTAGGGGCTCAACTTGTCGCAAAAGCCCGCGAAATTCATGCGCCCTATAAGGTGTGGATATGATTAAAGCCAAAATACCACCAGCCAATCCCAACGCGAATCTCAAGTCTTACAAGGATACCTATCAAACATTTCAATGGGAGAATGTCGCCAAAGAATTTACATGGCATCACAGCGGCAAGCTCAACATTATTTATGAGGCCATTGATCGATGGGCGCAGAATCCAAAGAAACAAGACCAACCAGCGATCATATTTGAAAAAGGCAATCAACAAACCCGATACACCTATGGCGAACTGCAGAGAAAATCCAGTCAATGGGCAAATTTTCTCTCAGAGTACGGGTATAAGACCGGTGACCGTCTGTTTATATTTACACCCTCATGCGTGGAAGCCTATCTGGCCATGTTGGGGGCCTGTCGTCTGGGGGTCATTTTTTGTCATCTTTTTTCTTCCACCGGCTATGACGATCTTGCCTTGCGCTTAGCCAACGCGAAACCCCGCGGTATTCTAACGCATCCCGATCTTGTTGAGAGACTTCCGCCGGAGGCTAACGAGTTTGTCCAGCATGTTTTCTTAACCAAAGGTCCGCTGCCCAATCTGTTTCCCAGGGAAATTATCATTGAAAACACACCCGATCAGATGCCGAAAACCTTTGAACCCGTGTGGCTTGCACCGACATCGCCACTTTATATGAATTATACATCCGGTTCCACCGGTCCGCCCAAAGGTATTGTCCACATCCACAAGGACATGATGGGTATTTTGACTTCGACACGATATGTGCTTGATCTGCAGGAGGATACGATTTTGTGGACTGATGCTGATCCAGCCTGGGTAACGGGGACCGTATATGGTGTTTTTGGCCCCCTGCTGTGCGGAGCAACATCATTGATTCAAGCTGATGCGTTTTCCGCTTCAAATTGGTACTGGACCCTGGAAAAACATGGCGTTTCCGTTTGCTACACAACGCCTAAAAATCTCTCGCAGCTGAAAGCAGGCGGAGATAACCTACCCACTCGCTATGATCTTTCCAAGTTACGTCACATTTTAACGGTAGGGGCACCGCTCGTGCCCGACCTTTTTTACTGGGTCAAACAGAACTTAAACGTGTGTCCCCATGAAACCTATTGGATGACGGAGACCGGAATAATCACCATCGCGAATTATCCATCCCTGGACATCAAACCGGCTTCCATGGGCCGGCCGCTTCCCGGCATTGAAGCAGCGGTGCTGGATGAAAGCGGCGAGCCCTTACCGCCCATGTCGACGGGGGAGCTGGCACTGAAAACGGGATGGCCGGGCATGATGAGCGACTTGTGGCAGGAGACCGAGCGCTATCAGGTCTATTTTCGTTTTCAAGGCTGGTTTTTAACCGGCGATATCGTTATAAAAGATGATGACGGATATTATTATCATCAGGGCCGCAATGATGATCTCATTAAAGTCGGCGGCGATAGAGTCATCGGTCCATTTGAAATTGAACAGGTTCTTTGCCAACATCCGGCAGTCAATGAAGCGGCTGTCATTTCCAAAGGGACTGAACCGGGTGAAGGTATTTCATATTTAAAAGCCTTTATAACGATTCATGCGAAATATACGCCATCGGTGCGACTCAATCATGAAATCAAGGCGTTTGTCACGGCCAGCATGGCACCCGATGTTGTTATTAAAGAAATCACGTTTTTGAATGAACTTCCCAAAACCCTCACCGGCAAACTTTTACGACGGGTTCTGCGGGCACAGGAATTGGGATTGCCAGGCGGTAATGCACTCAAGATGAAGGATTGATTTTAATTTACACAAAAATGTTATCACAAGCAGCAGCTTAGCCGTTAGCGTCGGATGGAAAGTCTGTAACTGCTAATTTTATTTAGTCTACGGCAACATCAATCACACGGCGCAGCAGTCACCAGCAGTTGAAATATTTCAGAGTACTGTTTTTCGACAGCCCATTTTGAGGCCGTCTTACCATTGCTATCGGCCGTCCGTATATCCGCACAATGGGATAGCAGTATGCGCACCACCTCTTCATGCCCCAGTTTGGCTGCTAAAACCAAGGCCGTAGTATTTTCATTATCGGTGGCGTTTACGTCGGCTCCAAAAGAAATTAGTTGTTGAACCACACCAGCATAACCATTAGCGGCCGCAAACATCAAAGCGGATCTTCCTTTTTTATCGACGACGTTAACATCGCCGCCGGCGGCTTGAAGGTCCCGCAAGACGTCTTGGTGACCGTTGAGGGCCGCAAACATCAAGGCGGTGGCTCCGGTATTGTTTTGGACATTCACCTTCGCCTCCATGCTCAACAACATATTCAAGATGTCATGGTAGCCGAATTGGGCGGCCATCATAAGCGTTGTCCAACCCGCATTTTCCCGAATATCCACATCGGCACCCCTGGCAATCAATTCCGCTACAATTTGCGCATGCCCTTCATAAGCGGCTTTCATCAAAGCGGTCCAGCCATCCTGGTCTTTTGTATCAATCGGCACACCCTGATCCAGCAATCCTGTAACTTTATCGATTTCACCTAATTCAGCAGCGCCGATCAGCTGATTGCCAGGCTTTCCGGCGCTCACCCAACCCGCCGAAAGCATAAGGCAGGTGGACAGAAATACAATAAGAATTGAATGCAAAGGAGTGAAGTGCGACATAGCCATCTTCGCGGGTGCAGACGAATTTTCAGATGCACCGAATTCAACCCTTGGGGGATTGTTCAGGGCAATATTCTTCAATCAAGCCTTCCAATTTCTGCGAATAGTCTTCAAGCTTCACTTTGGACGCTCCAAGTTCCTCGATCATTTGCGACTTTTCAAACTCCCTGGCCTCGACTTTCACCAGCATCATGCCAAAGGATTCGGCTAATTCTGCCAGAATGCTGGGATAGCGGCCTTTTTTGGAAAGTTCGAATAATCGTTCTGCATCTGATTTGTCATATTTTCCGGATGAAATTTTTTTGCAGCATGAATTCAGCATTTCAAATAAATCCAGGTAATAGCGCTCAAAATCCATTTTTATTTTCCTTTTCTAATAGAGTCCCTGAATTGCCAGCCGTCTGGTTTGCAGGATTGAATGCCAAATGAAAATGAAGCTCCCCGCAATCCGCCTGCGGCGGACAGGATATTCAGACGAAGGCGAATGATACCGCAAATATCAGATTGACTAATTTAACATATAACGTGTTTTTCAGCGGCATGCAATATTGATCCTCACTGTAGTGGAAAAGGAGGATCTGTTTCGGCAACCCCTTATTCCGCAATTCCGTCATTGGGTGTTTTCAAACCGGGTGCCTTGCACCCGGCTATACCCGCACCGATTAAAGCACTGCCGTGCCTTTGTTTTTTTTTTCGCCGCTGGCGGAAAAATCCAAACCACCCGCATTACGTGTGGTCGGTGACACTGAACATTACGATGGAAAGCGCTGAGATTTACAAATCCATCAGACGGGATTATATTGAGAGAAAATCATCCACATCCAACTCTGAAGGCATCCAGCGTGATCCTATCTAACTGGGTGACTTAACCGTCAGAATGAGTTATGGGAGCGTTTACATGCAAAAAAAATATTTACTGCTAACGATGTTTTTCTTTATCATTACGGGCCTGCCGGTGATGGCTGAAAAGAGTCCTGAAGAAATTATGAATGCCATCGTCAAGGTTAAAGCAACCATCCCACAAGATGCCAGGACGGCACGGATATTGGGAACCGAGCGGCAGGGCAACGGAGTGGTCATCGATGACAAGGGCAACATTCTCACGATCGGCTATCTGATTCTGGAAGCCGAGACGATCGAAGTCACCGGCGCACAGGGCGATCCGGTCAAAGCCAGCTTTGTGGCTTATGATTATAAAACCGGATTCGGTATTTTAAGAGCCGAGCCGCCCCTTCCCGTAAAACCCATCAAATTGGGTCAATCGTCTCGGCTTAAAGAAGGCGACCCGATTCTGATGATCGGCTTCGGCGGATCCGAAGCAGTTTCGGGATCAAGAATTGTCTCTCTTAAAGAGTTTGCAGGCTACTGGGAGTATCTCCTTGAAGATGCAATCTATACAAACCCACCTTATCCCAATTACGGCGGCGCGGCACTCATCGACCAGAAAGGAGAGCTTCTGGGAATCGGTTCGATTTACACCCAGCTCAGTGTACCGGGGCTTGGCATCATACCATGCAATATGTCGGTACCGATTGATCTTCTCAAGCCGATTCTTGCCGACCTGATCAATACCGGGCGTTCATCGAAGCCGCCGCAGCCCTGGCTGGGAGTCCATGCCGATGAGGCCCATGGGCGTATTTTCATCATTCGGGTAACAGCCGGGGGGCCCGCTGAAAAAGCGGGCATTAAAACCGGCGACATTGTGCTGGCTGTAAATCAAACCCCTGTTAAAGGGCTGGCTGATTTTTTTCGTCGGATCTGGGCTCTGGGACCCGCCGGTGTAAAAGTGCCATTGAAAATCCTTCAAGAGACCCGGGTGCGCGACATCACGGTACAGTCCGCAGATCGTTACCAATTTTTGCAAGTATCACGGTGACCTTTTCAGGGGCATTTTGTGGCACCTCTGACAACATTATTAAATCTGAAGCATTTGGCCGAGTTAACCAGCAGGTTTTTGATCACCGGCGACCGAGAGAATGAGCCCGTCTTTATTGAAGCAGCGCAAGACTCAGATCCGGCCAATAGGTGATGCACAGCAGCGCCGCCAGCAGAACCAACATAAATGGGATTGTCGCTTTGTAGATTTCGGCCACAGGCTTTTCAAAGCGATAACTGGCAATGAAAAGGTTCATTCCGACCGGCGGGGTAAAGTAGCCGATCTGCATATTGGCCAGGAAAATGATGCCCAAATGAATCGGGTTAATACCATAGTTTAAGGCAACCGGAAGTATCAGCGGCACCATAATGACCAGCGCAGAAAAAATATCCAATATGGCACCGAGCAATAAAAGCAAAACATTGAGCAATATTAAAAATGCAATCTTATGCCCAATATAGCTCTGGATCAGTTCAAATAGCTTCATTGGAATCTCGGCATCAATCAAAAGATTGGTAAATGCCAACGATACCGCTAAAATCAGTAAAATCCCGCCGACCATCACCATCGAGTCTCGCATAAAAGCCGAAAGCTGCGTTATTTTAATTTCTTTGTAAACAAACACCTCGACTATCAGAACATACATCGCCGTCACCGCCGCAGCTTCTGATATGGCCAAAAAACCGCCATAAATTCCTGCGATTAAAAAAAACGGCAGTGGAAGTTCCCAGGCTGCTTCGCGCAAAGCCGTCAGTGCTTCTTTTGTCGAAAAGCGTGAAGCCGGCATGATGCGGGGACGGTTTGTCCAAAGACTCCATAGCGAAAGTAAAACGACCATCAAGAGGCCAGGCAGCAGACCGGCTAAAAACAGATCATCGATTGCAAACTGTTGACCGATGCCCATTTGTTGAACAATCACACCATAGAGAATAAGGGGCAATGAAGGCGGAAACAGCAGACCCAGGCTGCCGGATGTGGTGACCAGTCCCAGACTAAAATTTTTGCGATAACCCGCTTGCATGAGTGCCGGGTACAGCAGCGCACCCAGCGCAACAATGGTTATACCGGAGGCACCGGTAAAGGCCGTAAACAGAGCACAGGCAACCAGAGAAACAATGGCAAGCCCGCCGGCATAATCGCCTCGCACACCCAGACCGGCACCTGCCCGAATGCCGCACCGCCGTCATAATACTCCGCATACACAAAAATTAAACTATAATAAGCCGCCAGGCCACATACCACAGCCGCAAATAACTCCACGACGGCTTTAACCGGCAGGCTAAACTTTTTCGGCAGATAGCGTGCCACCAGATCAATGCTGATATGCTTGTTTTGCCGGGTCGCCACCATGGCACCAACGAGGCCGATCCAGAGTACCAGTACGCGAACCAGCACGTCACCCCAGATAATTCCGCCCCCGAAGAGATTTCGCAGCAAAATCTGTATCGCTGCCAACGAAATCATCAGGGTCAAAATGGCCACCAGAAGGCTGTCTTCGACACGATGGAGAACCAGCCGTATTCTTTCTAAATGTATACCGATACCGTATCCATTGGCATTTTTATTCATTTTTTTCAGACCCCCGGGAACGATAGGTCTTAAGATGGCCATCAAGGTCGTCGACCATGGTTTGGGATACAACGCCCATATCGATAAGCCGCTGGGTGACACCGGCAGCAACGTCAAACCATTCTTTTTCGACTGCCGAGACCGGCTTTACAAATTGGACCCCTAAATTGCGCAATACCTTTAGAGCTTCAATGTTGTCGGTACGATTCTGATGATCGATTGCCTGCCAAGTGCGTCCCATGATTTGGCGAACGGTTTTTTGATCCTCGGGGGATATCTTCGAGAATACCTTTCGATCCACGACCAGCAGACCGTAAACATACGCCATCGGCAGTTCCGTCAGGTATTTGATCTGCGTGTGCCACTGCAAGACGATGGCTCCGATGGGCGAAACTGTCACCGTATCAATAAGTCCGGTCTGCAAGCTGGCCCGCACATCGGCAATGGGTAACGGAACGGGTCTGATGCCAAAGGCGTGCATGGCTTCCGAAATAGTTGCATCGTGGTCTGGAATCCACACCTTCTGGTGGCGTAACGCGTCAACGCTGCGTATGGGCGCAGTGGACATCACATAAGCAAATCCACCTCCAGCCAGACCAAAGGTCACAAACCCGCCTTTTTCAAATCCGTCCATCAGTAATGGATCCATATGCTCGCGCACATAATCGATTTCCGGCAACGATCGGAACTTCAACGGCAGAGAATATACCTGGCCATCGCTGAAGACTTTGCTTAGACTGCCGCCGGTGAGGGCTCCGCCATGCAGCTGCCCAAAGCGAATTTTACGCATGACAGCCTTATCATTGCCCATGATACCGCCGGGGTAGAATTTAAAAACTACCCGCTTGGATGTTTTTACAGCGATCTCGTTGGCGCCTTGTCGCATTTTCTGCATCCACGCAGAGCCATCCGGGGATAGGGTGGCGATTTTAAGTTCCAGAGAAGCAGCCGGCGCAGACGGCGACAAAAAGCAAATCACCAGACTTATCATCCACACGATTTTAAGCAATTTGAATACTACCATTACCTTCTCCTTCCAGAGAAGCCGACAGATGCCGGTTTTAGATTGAACTGTCATTCATGCGGCCGAAAGAAAAATAAAAATTTATATCAATCATTATAGAGCGCAATCCAGATTAAGTCGTTTCGGCCTTCAATTCCTTGCAAATAAATTACGCTTTCTGCTTCCGAATGCCGAGGTTAGAATGGGGCCGACAAAAAAGCAATGCATCGGTCCGCTCTGTTGCTATCGAATGTAATGACCAACGAAGCGGTTTGTGCCGGGTATGTTGACTAATCGCTGCAAAAGCGATAGTTTTATTTAGTTAAGGGGTCGGAGAGTTTTTGCCCTCGATCCATCACGCGGCAAGCTCAGACATATACTGACCCCTCAAATAGTTCACATCCGTAAACGAAGTAGTGCTATCCTTTGAAACAGTATTATTTTTAGATGTACACCGATCAGAATATGCGCAATTATGTGCAAATATTATTTGGGAGTATTCGCATGCGTAAAATAATTTATCCGGTCCTGCTGTTGGCCGTTTTTTGCATGGACAGCGGCAATCTGTATGGCGCTGATTTAAAAGATGGTTTTTTCGATCTCGCTTGGAAAACCAACCTATCGGAGCTAGAAGGATTTAGAAAGATTTCGGAAAATTTTGAGGTCAGTTATTTTGTCAATCCGCAGCTTGCCTATAAAATTGCGGATATAAAGATTATGGATGTCGCTTACGGAAGCTTTGCCAATCAATTTTTTGCCGTCTACATCAACATTCACTCCATCGAAGTTTTTGCCCAACTCAGAAGACATATTAACCACAAATACGGACTGCCAAAAATCAAAAGAATTAAAATAGGACAAACCGACGAGCAAAGAATTTACCAGTGGAAGTATAAGAAAACCAAGATCAAACTAAAAATTTATGAGAACAGAGAGACGATGAAATTGGCCTTTTATTACACTCCCGTGTCCGCTCGGGTAAATGTAACCCAACTGGAAGCCTTTCAGGAAACCCACAAAAAACCAATCTTCCCCCTGGATAAAACCCAGAGGCAGCAGGCTGAGGAATTGCGGGATCTCATGAATTTTTGATGATTCTTAAATCCCCTAACTCATCAAAATCACGGCCCATTCCCCTCCTGGGATACCAATTGAATTCTTTCCGAAATTTCATTTAAAATCAGCTCAACCCTGGCCCGCCGGATTTCCATAAATTCTTCCGGCAACCATTCCATTGGCGACGGCAGCAATGCCTCACAGATGATGGGTATCATAAAACTGATAACCACCCCCAGAAGCACCGAGGTTGCAATCATACCGGTGCTGTAGCTCAAATAATCACCTCTGTCGAAAAACAGAGTCGGCCTGAGGACCATCAGCAGGTAGGTAACAGCCGAAGCCAGTAAAAAAAGCAAAAGCACCTTCTGGGATGAGCGTTTCTCCATGCGTTTATTATGTTTGTATTTGAGTTCTTCTGTGCGATTTTTAAATTTTATACAGTCCTGGGCCCGGTGCCACCTGAAAGCCCTTTCGCTCCACTCCTGACAAAATCCGTCCGGATGATCAACGGTGGGGACAAAGATGATATCAATCGTGGCACTCAAAAGATAAAAGGAGAAACCACCGATCAACAAATAAAACAGAAGAAAAAGCTGTAAGTGTTTTTCAAGGAAATTCATGTTAGCTAAATATAAACGTCTTTTCGGTATTCGTCACTATTGCAGCCAAAATTTTTTCCCGATATAGACAAAACCCAATCGTCTGAGTTGACACAAGTACTCCATTTTCATATGGTTTGAGCAATCAAAGCGGGAAAGGCTAAGCAATTAAATGGAAAGACACAGCGAAGTTTTGATCATCGGCGGGGGAATTATCGGCCTGGCCAGTGCTTACTACCTGGCGAAAGAAGGCAAAGAGGTGCGGCTTGTTGAGCAGGACAGCATCGGCGCCGGCGCCTCCTGCGGCAACTGCGGTCTCATTGTTACCAGTCATCTGATCCCCCTTTGCATCCCGGGAGCGATACGGCATGAAATAAATCGAAAGCTCCGCCGCACCTCTTCCCTTCACGTCAGCCTTGCGCCGGATATCAAGCGACTCATGTGGTTTTTGAATTTCGCACGCAAGTGCAATCCCGGGCACATGGCCCATGCCATCCAAGCCCGGGAAAAACTTCTGCAAAATTCAAAATCGCTGTTTGAAACCCTGTTCAGGGAAGAGCAGCTTGAATGTGATTGGGAAAAAAAGGGCGTTCTAATGGTGTTTAAAACCCAAAAGGAAATGCAGAAATACGTTCAAACCAATAACCGACTGAAACCATTCGGGTTTGATGCACAACCGCTGGTGGGAGCTGAACTGCTCAGTTTGGAGCCGGCGCTGCGAAAAGATGTATACGGCGCCTGGTTTCATC
>JASFTL010000044.1:0-13769 GCA_050053555.1 Desulfobacterales bacterium | reverse complement strand
CACCGCGCACCAGAAAATCTTTGCCGCCATCATCGATTTATTTGATAATGGTGAACCCGTTGATTTAGTGACGTTAGCCAACAATTTAAAAAAACGCGGTCAGCTAGAAACAGTTGGCGGAGCAGCCTATTTGGCTCGACTGGTGGACGCAGTACCGTTAGCCGTCAATGCTCAGCATTATGCTAAAATTATTGCCGACAAGTCAGCTCTAAGACGCTTAATCGAGAAAACCAACGCGATCGCCAAACGATGCTATGATGACCGGGGCAATGTCGACGACATCATTGATTTTGCGGAATCCTCTGTCTTTGAGATTTCGGAAGGAAAGGCGAGCCAGTCATTTTATCCGATCAGCCGACTCATCATTGGCAATATTGAAACGCTTGAAGAGAATCAAGGCAATAAGAGTCTGGTAACCGGTGTTCCGATGGGCTTCGGGCACCTGGACAACCTGACTTCCGGATTGCAAAAATCTGACCTGATTATTCTGGCCGCCCGTCCAAGCATGGGTAAAACTGCATTGGCATTGAATATTGCCAGAAACGCAGCCGTTGACTCAAATATCCCCGTAGCCGTATTTTCCTTAGAAATGTCAAAGGAACAATTGTCCCTGAGGATGCTCTGTGCAGAGGCCCGACTGGATTCATCCCGCTTAAGGGGTGGATTTTTCAGCATGGATGACTGGCATCGACTCACGGATGCCGCCGGCATTTTATCCGAATCCCCGATCTATATCGATGATTCTCCCAGTCCTTCCGCAATGGAAATACGGGCCAAAGCACGACGGCTTAAAATGGACAAAAATATTGGGCTCGTTATCATCGATTACCTGCAATTAATGAAAGCTCGGGGCACTGCAGAACGCAGGGATCTTGAGATATCGGAGATGTCGCGTTCATTGAAGGCATTAGCCAAAGAACTTGAGATACCGGTTTTAGCCATTTCTCAGCTCAACCGAATGCTCGAACAGCGCACCGATAAGCGTCCGAAACTGTCTGATTTGAGGGAATCCGGCGCCCTTGAACAGGATGCCGATGTGGTAGCTTTTATATACCGAGATGAATTATATAATCCGGACGAGAATAACCCCCAAAAAGGAATGGCAGAAATTATACTGGCCAAACAACGCAATGGTCCCACCGGAAGAGTCACGCTAACATTTCTTGATGCTTACACCCGCTTTGAAAATTTGGCACCGGAGGAAATGGTAGACGATATTTAGGCTTCAGAGGACAGCCTGCGACGAGGTCAGCCGAGTCGAACACAGAAAACAGATGACAGATAACAAAGGGCAGACTTTTTTCTGTTTTCTGTCATCTGACTTCGGTCATCTGTTCTCTGACCTCTGTATCTTCCAATCCCCGCGGACTTGCAACCGACGCCGAACTGGCTTATTATTTGGTTTGGATAATTCTCCGAATGACCGATGACCAGCCGGTTATATTGCGAAATAATACAACCCGTATGAAAAGGCTTTTTGGAAATACCAGCGGTCTCAAGGCCAATCAAATTCGACGACTTGAGAATCTTTATCGCCGCCGAATTCAACCCAATTTTTTAATCAGCCAGGAGCTGATACGCGATCTGAGTCAGCTATCCTATGAGATCCGCCGGCAGATCGGCCTGCTGGTCAATCGACAGGGCAAGGTGACGTTTGTAATTATCGGCGACAACCGAAAAATTATTATCCCTCGAATCAGAGAATATCGGGCCGCACCAGGTCGCTTGATCGGGCTGCGCTGTATACATACGCATTTGAACAATGAACCTCTGACCAATGACGATCTTACCGACCTGGCCCTCTTGAGACTCGACATGATGGCCGCTGTCGTAAATGGTGAAGGGGGCCTGCCCAAAAAGGTTTATGTCGGGCATATACTGCCGAAAACTTCGGATGGCGATCCTTATCAGATCCTGCCGCCCCTTCTTCCTTCTCAACTGGACATTGACTGCCTGGAAGTGATTCAAGCGTTAGAATCCGAGCTGGCGCACGCAACCAAAGGGTACACAGCAGATTCCGTTAAGGAGAAAGCATTGCTTGTCGGTGTCACTTCAAATTCAAAGCAAAACGCCATCGAATCCCTATCGGAGTTGAAATCACTGGCAATCTCCAGTGGTATCGAAGTTGTGGGTACCGTCTTGCAGCAACGCAACCGCAATAAGGCCAGGATTTTAATCGGTCCCGGAAAACTGCAAGAATTGGCCATCCTGGCTTTGCAGGAGGCGGCAACCGTTATCATATTTGACCAGGAATTAAATCCTTCTCAGATCCGCTCCATCACCGATCAAATCGAACTAAAGGTCATCGATCGTACACAATTGATTTTGGATATTTTTGCACAGCGTGCCCAAACACGTGAAGGCAAATTACAGGTCGAGCTGGCTCAACTGAAGTACGTGCTGCCTCGTTTGATTCTTAAAAACACGGCCATGTCGCGTTTAACCGGCGGTATTGGAGGACGTGGCCCGGGCGAAACCAAACTGGAAATCAATCGACGGCGGGCTCGCGATCGCATTGCACGGCTCGAAAATGAGTTGTTGTCGGTGCGCAAACACCGTAAGCAACAAAGGGCAAAACGACAGAAAAAGGGGCTGGCCGTCATTTCGATAATAGGCTATACCAATGCCGGCAAAAGCACATTGCTGAATACGTTGACAAAAAGCGATGTTCTGGCAGAAAGCCGGCTATTTGCAACCTTGGATCCTTCCAGTCGCCGACTAAAATTTCCGAAAGATACAGAGGTCATCATTACCGATACGGTCGGATTTATTAAGGATCTTCCCAAAGATCTACTGGTGGCTTTTCGGGCAACGCTTGAGGAGTTAGAAAATGCGGATCTTTTACTTCATGTTGTCGATATCAGCAATCCGCAATATCAAGCTCAAATCGAATCGGTTGAAGGAATTCTTTCCGATCTTAATTTACAGCACACCGCCTCTATTCGAGTGCTGAACAAAATGGATCTTGTTAACCCGTCAGCCATTCAAGCAATTCGCCGCACACTCGGGGGGACTGCAGTCTCAGCAAAGAAAAAGTCAACCCTGCTGCCCCTAATCCATCAGATGGAAACAGCAATCGAGAACGTCCGTCGTCCATAGACTGTTGTCCGTTGTTTATTAATTCGAACATCAACTATAAAATCGAAACCGATCAATCTAGAAAAAGGTAACCCTTATGGACCTTGAACATGCTAAACGAGTTGGAATAGCAGCGGCTTATGCGGGTGCTCAAGTGCTTCGTGATCAGTTCGGCAATATTTCTCAGATTAATAAAAAAGGCGCCTTTGATCTGCTGACTGAAGCCGATACCGGATCCGAAAAGAAAATTATCGCAACCATTCGTGAAGCATTCCCGGACCATACCATTTTAGCCGAAGAAAGCGGCTCAAGCGAAGGAGCTGGAGAATATCGATGGCTGATCGATCCTCTTGATGGCACAACCAATTTTGCGCATCAGCTACCGATTTTTGCGATTTCGATCGCGTTAGCCACACGCCGTAATATTGTTCTTGGGCTGGTACTTGACCCGATGGATGGTGAGCTTTTCTCGGCGATAAGCGGTAAAGGCGCGGAGCTTAACGGCAGCCCCATCAAGGTGTCATCAAGCGCATCTGTTTGCGACAGCCTGCTGGTTACCGGTTTCCCTTATGATTTTAATAAAATCGTCGAACCCGCAATGCGGCGCTTTACCGTTTGCCAGCAAGCCTCACAGGGCGTTCGACGGCTCGGTGCGGCCGCGCTTGACATCTGTTATGTCGCCTGTGGGCGGTTCGATGGATTCTGGGAACAGAACCTGAAACCCTGGGATAAAGCGGCGGGCGCGATCATTGCCCAAGAGGCCGGTGCGGTGATTACCAATTTTTCAAACCGGCCTTTTTCGATCAATCAAAAAGAAATCCTCGTCACCAATGGCAGAATTCATCAGGAGATGCTTTCGCTGCTAGCGATAGAAGGCGAAAACCTAATCCCAAAATAGCAGATCACGTTCAAGGGCGCGACGCAAACCGATTCAAAAACGGAGCATACACGTCAGTACTCGAGTAGTTTGAATCGGTTTACAACAATGCCCTTGGGCGTTAGATGCAGTTTGGGGTTAGGTTTTTAGAATTTGCCGGACTCCAGCTTCTGATGAAAAAAATCAACTTGTTTTTGAATCGAAGTGTTTTCTTTTAATCCCCGTTCGATACAATGAATCGAATGAAGTGCGGTAGCATGGTATCGGTTGAAGGCTTTGCCGATACTCTGCAGAGGGGCGTCTGTATAACGACGCGACAGATAAATCGCCATTTGTCGGGGTCTCACAAAACTTTGTTTGCGAGAGCGCGAAACGATATCTTTAATTGAACAATTATAATATTTACAAACCAATTTCTTGATGAGATCAATGGTGATCTTTTTGCGCTGACGAACCATGTTTTTGACGACGCTTTCGACCAGATTCAGATCAATCGGAACCCCTAATAGGGATGATTTTGCCGCAACACAATTTAAACCACTCTCAAGTTGCCTGACATCCTCGGTTAACTCGCCAGCCAGATAGTTAATGATATCATCAGGCATAATGTAGCCATTGATCAGCGCTTTTTTTCTTAATATGCGGACCCGGGTCCGGAAATTGGGCGGCTCAATGTTCGAAATCAGGCTGCCGGATAAACGGGATCTCAATTTATCATTTAATTTGGGAATATCGCCGGGCAGATAACAACTGGAAAAAATAATTCGTTTGCCAGCTTCAAAAAGCGAATCCAATGTTAATGCCAGCTCCACCTGGGTCCTTTCCTTACCGCTAAGGTAATGAACATCTTCAAGGAGCAGGACATCACATTTGTTCCGGTATTTTCCTTTAAATTTACTGATTGAATCCTGGCGAAATGCCTGCACCATTTCATTGCTGAAGTCTTCCGCGGTAATATAATAGACCCGCTCGTCGGGATATTCGGATAAAACATGATGCCCGATCGCCTGGGAAAGATGGCTCTTGCCCATACCGGTATTGGAGAGCAGAAATAAGGCATTTTGCTGATGCTCTTTGCGCGAAGCCAGTGAAAGAGAGGCCGAATAAGCAAAATCATTGCTGGCGCCCACTACGAAATGATCAAAGGTGAAATCCCTTCTTAAAAACCGTCCACTGTGCGGGCGGATTGAATGGTTGGGAAGCGGCAGTTGATGGTTATAAAGATGATTAAACGGCCGATCCGATTTGCTTTTATTGCCGACAGCAAAAGAGAGGTTGCATGCATCACCGATTTCTTTCTTAAGTTCGGCGTTTATCAACTTGCCATAGAGATCGAAAACTCGCTTTTTAGAAAAGAAATTCGGACATGATAGGATCCAGTCATCATTTGCGCCCTTTTTTAATTCCAGCGGTTCGATCCACATTTCAAAACTGTGTTCGGGAATCCGACTCTTAATTGCAGCCTTAATCTTTTTCCAGACAGCTTCCATCGACTTTTGCATAATTCGTCTTAATACAAACCCAGTAATCGTGCAGTTTTGTAAGAAATTTTTTGAAAAAAATGGCGAAGCTAAACGGTTTGGAAGGTTTAATATTGATTATCGAAAAACTCGAAAAACAGGAGTTTGTTTAAGACATAAGACAGATTCAGTCAAACCTGATATAGGCGGGTTTGGATTGTGTTTCGCAGTTGTTTTGAACAATCTATATCTTACTGTTTTTATTTAGCTAAATTAACAACAGTCGACAAGTATCCTTAAATACGGTCTTTTCTAAATGATAGGTATTTTTAAATATTTTAAGCATATCCATAACGCGCGCCTAGTTATAAACAAGAAAGTCTTCTCCGAAAACCTTGCATTATCTTAGATTATTATTGATTTTTAAAAAAATAATATTGAATTTTTACCTAAAAATCCTAAACGTAGAATTATCAAGGCTTAACAGCTGTTGGTGAAAATTTGTTTGAAAATTTTTTTTGTGAGCTGTAAAGTCAAAGAAAAAAATGTCAACAATATCTGAAAAAATAATCATTCGTGGTGCCCGACAGCATAATTTAAAAAACATCGATGTCGATCTGCCACGCGACAAACTGGTCGTCATTACGGGGCTATCCGGGTCAGGGAAGTCGACACTTGCTTTTGACACCCTTTATGCCGAGGGTCAACGCCGATATGTTGAATCTCTTTCGACCTATGCGCGTCAGTTTTTAGAACGCTTGGAAAAGCCCGATGTTGACCTGATTGAAGGCCTGTCACCGGCTATTGCCATTGAACAAAACACCGCAGGACACAATCCGCGCTCAACGGTCGGAACCGTTACAGAGGTCTATGATTATCTGCGATTGCTGTTTGCACGGGTGGGCACCCCTTATTGTTATCGCTGCGGTCAGGAAATCACGTCTCAAACACTGGATCAGATTGTCGACCATGTGATGGCCTTAAAGGCAAACTCCCGGGTGATCATTTTATCTCCTCTAATTTCAGAACAAAAAGGATCTCACGAAAAGCTTCTCAAACAGCTGAAAAAGGACGGTTTTGCCAGGGTTCGAGTGGACGGTAAGATGGCTGATATCGAAGAGGTCGGCAGACTGGATAAAAACAAAAAACATACGATCGACGTCGTTGTTGATCGACTAATTATCAAAGAAAAAGTCAAAAATCGCCTAGCCGATTCATTGGAATTGGCCATGGCTCGATCCAACGGATTGGTTACGGTAGAGGTTCAGGGGCTTGAGCCCGTCCTGTTTAACGAAAAGGCTGCCTGCACCAAATGTGGCATCAGTTATCCAGAATTTACCCCTGCCAGTTTTTCATTTAATTCACCCCAGGGAGCCTGCCCGCATTGTGATGGACTTGGATCTACAGCTGAATTCGATCCGGCCCTCATCGTTCCGAATCCGGACCTTACATTGAGAGAGGGTGCGATTGCACCGTGGGCCAATCGAAATAGTGTTCATTTCATTGAGTTTTTAGATGCCCTCACCGGCCAATATGGTGTTGATATTTTCACCGCCTATAAGGATCTTCCCGAAAATTTCAAACGGGTGCTCCTTTTCGGTTCAGGCGACAAATTGATTACCTTTTACTTCGAACGAGCAAATCGGCGTATCCATTATCAGAAACCATTTGAAGGCGTCATCCCGAATTTGGAACGCCGGTACAAGGAAACCGACTCGACCTGGTCACGAGAGGAAATCGGGCGTTATTTGAATTTTCAGCCTTGCCCCGAATGCGGTGGCGAAAAATTAAACCGGGCCAGTCGATCGGTCAAAGTGGGCGGTTTTACAATTTCGGAGATAACCGCTTTATCGATATCGAAAATCCGTGACTTTTTTTTGGATCTAAGGCTAGAAGGCAAAAAAGAAATCATCGCACGACGTATTCTAAAGGAAATTGTTGAACGCGTGGGTTTCCTTGAAAATGTTGGACTTTCCTACCTGACCCTGGACCGATCGGCCCATTCTCTTTCAGGAGGTGAAAGCCAGCGCATCCGCCTGGCCACCCAAATCGGATCGAAATTAACCGGCGTCCTTTATGTCTTGGATGAACCGAGCATCGGTCTTCACCGGCGCGATAACCGGCGTTTGTTGGAAACCCTTTTGCAAATGAGAGATCTTGGTAATACGGTGTTGGTCGTCGAACATGACGAGGAAACGATTCGGGCTGCGGATTTTGTGGTCGATATGGGCCCCGGCGCCGGAATCAATGGCGGTGAGATTATTTTTTCCGGTCCACCGTCGGAACTGATCGCCCATGAAGCATCGTTAACCGGCCAGTATTTGTGTGGACGCAAACGAATCGATATCCCGCCCGCAAGACGTTCAAATCATCGGCCGCATATTGTGATTGAAGCTGCGTCAGCCAACAATCTGAAGAATATCGATGTTAAATTCCCTCTGGGGCGCTTTATCTGTACAACCGGTGTTTCCGGTTCAGGTAAATCGACACTTGTTTTGGAGACTCTCTACAAGGCCCTCATGCAAAAACTGCACTATGCAAGGGTGCCGGCAGGAGCTCATCGGCAGATCTCGGGAACCGAGCACATCGATAAGGTTATCCATATCGATCAGGGTCCGATTGGAAGGACACCTCGCTCTAATCCGGGTACTTACACCGGTGTCTTTACAAACATCCGGGAGCTCTTTGCACGGACCCCCGAAGCCAGAATGCGCGGATACAAACCGGGCCGATTCAGCTTCAATGTCAAGGGGGGACGGTGTGAAGCGTGTCAGGGTGATGGCATTATAAAAATAGAGATGCATTTCTTGCCAGACGTATATGTAACCTGTGATGTTTGTCATGGCAAACGCTACAACCGCGAGACGTTGGAAGCTCGGTATAAAGGAAAAACCATTGCAGAAGTACTCGATATGACCGTTAATCAGGCACTCGATTTTTTTGGAAAGATCAAAAAAATACGATCCATCCTCCAAACACTGGTCGACGTTGGCCTGGGATATATTGAAATCGGCCAGCCGGCAACAACGCTTTCCGGTGGTGAAGCCCAACGAGTAAAGCTCTCAAGGGAGCTCAGCAAAAAGAGCACCGGTAAAACGGTTTACATTCTGGACGAACCCACCACCGGATTACATGCCGATGATATCCAAAAGCTGCTCAATGTTCTCAACCAGCTCGTGGAACACGGCAATACCGTCGTTGTCATCGAACATAACATGGATGTCATTAAAACGGCTGATTACATCATCGATCTGGGCCCGGAAGGTGGTGATGAGGGCGGTTATATTGTGGGATGCGGCACTCCTGAACAAATCGCTGAAATTAAGAATTCTTATACCGGCCGGTATTTAGAAAAAGTACTGCGAGATTAGTGTCTGTTTATAGCGGTTTTCATAAATCGGAACGTTAATATGACAAACGCTCTAAAATTCTGATTCTAAGAAAAACCCGTTAGCAGCTTCTATTTCACCCTTCAAACTGGAATACCAATCTCCCACATCTTCCATCATATTCATCATGAACTTCACAACTTCAGGGTGCATTTTGGACAAATCGAGTCGCAACTCCTGATCATAATCGTAACTGTTGACGATGATATTGGCCAGGTAAATGTTCAGCACAAAATTGGCATGCTTGCTTTCCGGCTGAAACTCATGGTGCCAACGAATCGCTTCAACCAGCCCGCCGGGGAGCTGCCATTTAGACGCCAGATGAGCCCCAATTTGGGTGTGGTTGATGGGCAGCTTTTTTTGCTCCGCCTCGTAAAAGGAGATATGTTCATTCTGCAATGTCGTCCAGACCGTTTCAAATAAGTCGTGGAAATATTGAGCTAAGATAACCTTGCCGATATCATGCAGCAGCCCGCCAACGAAGCAATTATCGGGGGACTCCTTTTTAGAAAGCTGGGCAATATTTTTGCTGGTCACAGCCACCGCAAGGGAGTGCCTCCAGAACTGGGTAATATCAAAATCGATGAGGGTCACACGTTTCGAAAACGAGCTGATAACCGAAAGGGAAATAATGGCGTTTCGAACTGCATTGTAACCCAGAAGGACAATTGCATTGCGCAGGTCACTTATTTTAGATTTAAACCCATAAAAAGCTGAATTAACCAACTTTAATATTTTTAAGGTAATGGCCTGATCTTTCTCGATGGTATCACAAACGGTTTTAATTGAGGTATTCGGGTCCTGCAGATATTTATTTAGCTCGAAGACAATGGTCGGAAGGGTTGGAATTTCTTTGATGCGATCAATCTTCTTTAGTATTTGCTGTTCATCCATAATATATCTCCTATTATCTATCTATTAAGGTGTGGCAGCATCCAATATGCCTTCGATATGATCTGTATCCGGATGAAACTTGCATCCGATCTTCTATTAAAATTTGAGCGGCCGCGGAGTTTTCGCCTGAAATTCATTATGTGGCCACCTTACATGTATTCCGGCCCGCAAGAGGGCTGGGCCGCATGCGGTCCGCAACAATGAATCCCCAAAATTAACAGACGGCAGCAGACCCGCTCAGATTCGTGCGGGACAGCCCCAGAGGACCGAATACCCCGGCGGCGATCATACTTGCTGCCTGTTATGGGGCAAACTAGGAATTATGGGGGCGTTGCCAAAGCCTGGGAAAGATTTGTTGCGGCCGGCTGCGGCCCAGCCCCCTTGCGGGTCTGATCCCATGCAGGGCTATCGAGGATAGAGGCTGGAAAAATCCCCTCATCCATCATTAATATTTAAGTATATAATAATTTTGCAAAAATTGAAAGTGGGGGGGAGAAATTTAGGCAGCTATTCAGGCGTCTTACCTGCTATTGTCCTCTGAATTTACCGGTATTTGCGGAAGGGGCCTAGCCGTAAAAAAGAAAAACGGGGCTGAACCGGAAATCCGATTCGCCCCGTTGTAAAGGTAAACAGCGTCAAAAAAAGGTTCCTATTAACCGCCATGAGCAAACAACGCGGCAATAGATCCAGCCTGTGGATGGGCAAAGATAAGGATCAATGCCACAACCAGCGCGTAAATACAAAGTGATTCGATCAGCGCCAATCCAATGATCATGGTCACCGTAACTTTACCCGAAGATTCGGGATTTCTGGCGATACCCTCAACCGCCGATCGTAATCCAATACCCTGGGCAATACCGCAACCAAATGCCGCAATTGCAATCCCGAACCCAGCAGCCGTTGCACAGGCGATAAAGAACTCTAATGCTTTTGTTTCCATACTATAGCCTACCTCCTTTTCTGGATATATTGTTGGGCTTCTTCCTTGGTCCCATTAACAGCTAATTGTAAGTGAGCGAAAGTGCCTAAAGTTAATGAATTCTATCATTAACATTTAGAAAGATGGAGCGTAGCGACACATCAACTTTAGTCACTCCAAACTTTAGTTCACTTTTGGCACTTTCTTTAGTGCGCTTCTTCCATGGCGCCTGCAAAATAAATAATCGATAATAGAAAGAATACAAACGCCTGCAAAAGGGCAACAAAAATACCCAAGGCCATTATGGGCAGCGGCGCAAAAGCTGCACCGGCCAGTGCGAATAATATCCCGAGCACGAGTTCATGACCGGTTATATTTCCAAACAAACGGATGGAGAGTGAGAGGATACGCGCCAGATGGCCAATGAGCTCAATGATTAAAATGAGGGGACTCAGCCACCAGATGGGTCCTAAAAAGTGCTTGATATACTTAGCGCCATGGAATTTAACTCCGATGACATGGGTAAAAATGACCACGGTTAAAGCGCAGGACACGGTTGTATTTATACTGGCGGTCGGTGGATAAAAACCCGGTATCAAACCCAGCAGATTGCAGGTCGCAATATAGAGAAACACAGTGGCGATTAGCGGAAAAAACTTACGGCCCTCTTCGCCGGTAATATCAACCATAAATTCTTCCAAACCTGAAATCAAAATTTCAAAAACATTTTGTGCTTTTGACGGAATCATGTCAATTTTGCGAACAGCCAGAAACGCAAAAAAAATCAACAAAATCATCACAAACCAGGAGTAAATCACCCAAGGGTAAGCATGGGCAAAATGGCCGAATCCGATCAGCTCGAAAAGTTTGACAACGAATAGATAGGGATGTTCCATCCTTAGACTGCCTCCTTAAAAATAAGTTTCTTAACTTCATAAATCGTTGCAAGGATGATACTGAAAACCACAATCGAGAGGCCGATAACCAAGCCGACGGGATGAACAATGTGGCCGGCAATAAGCACGAAGATGATAAAACCGCTGACTAAAAAGCGAAGATAATATTTAGCCAAAATCATATTATGGGATGCCAGATGAGGCGGTGTTAACGCATTTTTCAGGGTTTTGGCCAGTAAATGAAAGTTGATGGTGACCAGCAGCCCGCCAAAAAGAATTCCGCAAGCAACGTCCAACGGCAAGAGTATAAATCCCAGAATACTGACAACAGCGCAAAGTATCCAATTGGCACGGGTCACAAAATGAATGATACGTCGCTGGATTTCCAATATATTTTCCCTGTTCGTCGAATAATTGTCTACTCGTATTTCCTTGTCTTACGAAGCACAATGGCAATGTTCCGGAAGCCGCCAATAATCCCTAGCACCAGGAAAACAAGCGTACACCATGGTGATGTTTCAAATCGCCGATCGAGATAGACCCCTACAGCCAGACCGATGAATATCGCTAAGGATACAGATAGGCCCAGGCTGCTGTAATATGCCAGCTCCCTTAAAGAGCGCTTGGTTTCTTTTTTCATAAAATTCAATACCTTCCATGATGCAGGGAAGGTCCTCACCAGGCCCATCTGAAGGTTGTGGACCTAACATAGGATAAGGCGCAAGTCAACGCAAATTTTGATGTTTTCGTTAAATTTCAAGCTCCCGAATATCAAAGACCGGTCCGTCCAGACAGGCATGCAAATAGGCGTTCGGATGACTTCGACTGGCGATAGCACACCCCAGGCAGGCGCCCATACCACAGGCCATCATCGTTTCAATTGAAACCTGACAGGAAATTCCGTGTTTATCGGCAATACCGGCGATGCAGGCCAGCATTTCAAGTGGGCCACAGGCATAAATGATATCCGGCTGAATTTCAGCTACAGCGCTATCCAAAGGATCGGTTACCAGACACTGGGCCCCAGAGCTCCCATCATCGGTGGTCGTGTGAACATCCACTCCCAAGGTTGAAAATTCCTTCTGACATAACAGATCCGCTTTTGACTTTGCACCGAGAAACACCCGCACCCCCGCGAGATCAATTTTTTGTGCCTGCAGAAACGTCAAGAGAAAAACCATCGGGGCAACTCCAATCCCACCGGCCACGATATAAACATTCAACACCCCGGCCGGGATCACAAACCCATTGCCGAGTGGCCCCGTCAAATCAACAAAATCGCCGGGCCGTTTGCGGGAGAGCTGGTAAGTTCCTTTGCCCACCACCTTGTACAGAAGTTCTATGGCAGTTGCGATACCTTTTTCCACAATTAACCGGTGAATCGAAAAAGGACGCGGTAAAAGCGGCTCAATCCGATCGGTTAAACGGACCATGACAAATTGGCCGGGTACAGCCCTCGTATATTGTCGGTGACAGCTTAAGCGAATTCTAAAGTACCCATCGCCCAATCGGTTATTCGATAAGATCTCGACGCTTTCATGTGTAATTTTTCCCATGTTTGAACTTTCAAAAATTAATTTAATCCAATTACCGATGCAAACCTTCCGGTTCGACCTTCACCACGATAGGAGAAAAAGGCCTCGGTGTTGCATTTGGTGCAAATATTGCCGGTTTCAATATGTTCTCTGGGAACACCTGCATCGGCGAGTTGGTCACGGCTTATGGACCAAAAGTCAAAATGGTTCGCAGATGATTTGTAATGCCAAAATATTGGGGGTATCTCTTTTCGATAATTAACGAATTCCGCACAGCAGGGCCCAAGGGACGGCCCGATCCCGGCAATAATATCGGCACTGGTGCACTGAAAGTATTTTTTCATGATCCTTACCGTTCGTCCGAGAATATTCTTTATGCTGCCCCGCCAGCCCGAATGAACATTGGCCGCCACGCGTTGAATCGGATCGTATAACAGAATGGATTGACAGTCTGCCAGTTGGGTCGTCAAAAGTTTGCTGGAAACATTGGTCACCAATGCATCGCCAATTCCCAAGGTCCGATCAATACCACCACACAAATCAGAATTTTTGGAGTTCAAAATGATCGCCCGATCGCCGTGAACCTGTTCGGCAAATACCAGATCTTGGCCCCCCAACGCCTGGGAGATGAGTTGCCGGTTCTTTATGACGTTACCAGCCGCATCGCCTAAGCCGAGACTCACATTGAGGCTTTGGAAAGGACCCCGACTGTATCCGAAAT
>JASFTL010000043.1:0-13819 GCA_050053555.1 Desulfobacterales bacterium | reverse complement strand
ACGATGATCACTCCAAAATCCCTACGTAGATTGCTGTCGATGAGATTTTTGTTGATCAAATCAGAGTTCCCTCCGATCATGGCCTCTTCCATCATCAGACCCAGTGAACTGCCCATGGTTGCAATATCGATAAAGTCAACAACCGTCGGTCTTTTGAGAACTTGTGCCATTCTCCTGCCCCCGATGATATGGGGCGACACCACCCGGCTGGCTCCGGCGCGGGATAGTTTGTCTTCATTGTTTTCATGAGAAGCCCGGGCCAGAATATAGATATCAGGTTGCAAGCCTTTGGCGGTCAGTGTAATGAATACATTATTGGCATCTGAGCGCAGGGCAGTGGCAATTCCTTTTGCTTTCATGATACCGGCCTCAAGCAATGCTTCTTCAGAAGTGGCATCCATTTCTAAGAATAGATAATTTTTAAACTCAATTTTTTCGACAATCGCGGGATCCTGTTCAATCACTACAAAATCGATATGATCGGCCGCCAGCTCATTGCTGATGATGCGTCCGATGCGTCCGAACCCACAGACGATAAAATGATCCTCTAATTCTGATATCTGTTTTTGCACTTTTCTTCTCCCGAATATTTTTGCCATTTCGCCTTCGATAAAGGCCCTGACCAGCATGCCAATCGTATAGGCGCCGACAGTGATACCTAAAATGATGATAATAATGGTCAGAGAACGACCGGCTGGCGACAGCGGTATAATTTCGGCATAACCCACGGTGGAAATGGTGATAATGGTCATATAAAAAGCCTCAAAAAGCGGCATGTGCTCTACGATATAATAGCCGCATGTGCCCAAGGCCACAATGCCGATTAGCATCACAAAGGAGTATCTTAACCGTATGTTTTTTGATTCCATTCACACCCAGGTAGCTGAACCGATTGTTTACTGCCGTGTTTTTTATGCCAGAATCCTGCAAATTTTACGCTTTTATTTATATCGGCATTGTTTTATCATTAGATAAATTTTCTTTGTCTGAGGACGTTTAAGATGCTGCTTGGCTTTGATTTCAATCTGAAACTGCGCTGGAAATTTTTTATCATTTTACTGGTGTTCAGTCTGACACCGTTGATTGTGGTCACCGTCGTCAGCCAGCGCGGCACGCTACTCTTGGGAAAAACGATTTCCGAGGATGCGCGTGTGCGGCTCACCCATATTGTAGGGATGGAGCTGAGGCAAACCGCGGAAAATTCGGCAAAAGTTTTGCAGCGAACCAAAGAGGCGATGGCTTTTTATCTTCAGGTTTTGGCCGGTGAAGCCGAGCTGGCCCTCTCGAAAATGACCGCCGGTTCTCCTAACATTTATTTTGCCAGCGATTTTGACGATCCCCGCACCGCTCCCGAAGATTTTTTGCCGATTCAGAGATTCCAGATAAAAACCCATGACGGTGAGTTTTTGGATAATGCGGTTAGCCTCAATCATCCTGTTTTTTTACTGCCTGCAGGCCTTGAAAAAGAAAAGATCTTCCCTGACCTCGCCTCCTTAAGCCAAATGATACCCACCTTCAGAAAGCTCTCCGGTGAATTCGGTAAAACATTGCACTGGGCGCATATCTGTTTGCACAATGGCATCTATATGTCGTATCCTGGTCACGGCGGCTTTCTGGATGGTTTTGAGCCCCGGCGGTCCCCATGGTTCACTGAAGCAAAAGATTCACCGACCTGGACCATGCCCCACATCAACACCAGCACCGGATTTTTAACCTTTACGGTTTCACGACGCTTATACCGACCTGATGGGTCTTTTTTGGGAGTTGTGGCCATCGATATTCGCTTTACCGAAGCGTTGCATAAAAGTGCGCTGTCCCCCCTGTGGGCATCAAATGCCCATTCTTTTATTGTGACGACCGCTCTCGATCCGCAGATGCATCAACCCGGGCTTCAAATTCTGGCCCATAAGGACTATCAACACGATGCGGGATCGTGGGCACCGGTGGCGGGCAGAAAATGGCTCTCTTCTTCAGAAAGCGCCGGGGTTGATGTCGTTATCAAACAACTCAAGGTTGGACATGCTGGATATATGGCGCTGCCGTTTAGGAATGCAGAATCAATATGGGCCTACGCCGGTATTGATGACCTTATCCAATTTGTGGTGATTGTACCCAAATCGATCATCATGGCATTGCCGGACGAAGCGCGCAAAACTTTTTTTGCGTATATAAAAGACCAGATTCTTTTTGCCGGTGCGGCCACATTCTTAACCATTGTTTTCCTTGCCGCGGCCGCCCTGTTTGGATCCTATGTGATTACGCGTTCCCTGTTAAGAATCACTGCGGCCGCTAAAAAACTGTCCAGCGGTGACTTCAATGTGAAGCTGGGCTTGCGTACGGGAGATGAGCGCGATCTGGTGATTCAGGCCTTCAACGAGATCGGACCCAAACTCGAAGATCATCTTCGGCTTCATCAATCCATGGATCTGGCGATGAAGGTTCAGCAGAAGCTTTTACCCGCCGAAGATCCTAACATGCCGTGGCTGGATGTGGCCGGAAGAAGTGTTTATTGCGATGAAACCGGCGGAGATTATTATGATTATCTGGGGTATACAGACAACAATCTGCAGAAATTTACAATTGTTGTTGGAGATGTGTCCGGGCACGGTATCTCCTCCGCCCTTTTGATGGCTTCGGCCAGAGCCTATCTGCGTCAGCGGACCTCTTTGAAGGGTGGCCTTGCTGAGATGATTACGGATGTCAACCGTCAACTTGCCATTGATGTGGCGGATTCAAATAGTTTCATGACATTGTTTTGTCTTCAAGTCGATCGCGATACTCGAATGCTGACATGGGTTCGTGCGGGGCATGATCCCGCCATTTTATATGATCCCGAGAAGGATGTTTTTGAAGAACTTCGGGGCCAGGGAATTCCGTTGGGTGCGGATGGTTCATGGGTTTATGCCCAAAGTACGAAGGCGGAATTTTCAAAAAGGCAGATCATTTTGATCGGCACCGATGGTATTTGGGAAACGCGAAATCCCGGCGGTAAGATGTTTGGCAAGAAACGGGTGTATGACCTCATCCGCCGCAACGCCGTTGCAGATGCGAATGAGATCATGCAGGCCATCTTCGATCGTTTGAATCAGTTTAGAGGCGGCAAAAAATTTGAAGATGATGTCACATTGGTTATCATAAAAAACCGCTAGGTCAGCAATCATCTGGGGTGCGGTTGAGCCTTGCCGAACAGCATCGAGCGGTAATACCGGCGGATGGAAATTTAAGTTTCACCGTGGCTTGATCCCTCGTCTTTATCATCTTCATTATCTTCGGGCATCTCATCCGTATCAGCAGCTGTTTTTTCGGCTTTTTCCTCCCAGGACTTTTCTTTCTCCGTCTGTTCGTCAGCTTTTGCTATCATTTCGCGGTTTTGCTTCTCTAAAGACTTGATCTTTTTCCGCTGGCTGAGCCTGGCGTTAATACCCACCACCATTCCGATGAGAATACCAACAATGATGGAAGCGTAAACGATCCCATAAAGAGGGAGCGGCATGCTGTTCAATCCAAAATAATAATGTAAGCGCACAAAATCATGGTTTTGGATGCCGAACGTAACTAATGCCACGAGAACGATCAGCAACAATATCGCTTTAAAATAGCCACCCATATTCCGTCTCCTTCGTTTTAATTCAAAATATCTACGATCTTTAACCTGCTGGTGATAACCTGAAAAGACTTTATTCATTCGACCGCTATTTTGTCAAGTCTTTCAGCGGCGGTCAACTTAACGATTTCTATCAGGCTTAGAATACCAGCGCCTGAATGTAAATTTTGCAACCGGACAACTCCTTTATGTGCTGGATTCATTTCTTCTCTGTTTCTGAAGATTCAGTGCTCTCATGTTCCGCTTTTGACGATTTGATCCCAAGAGCTTCCGTAACCTTGGCTGCCGCCTCGGCTTTGACTTTGGCTTTTGCAGACCGCCGGACTGCCTTTTCGGCCTGTTTTTCAGCCTGCCCGAGTTCTGCCTCTAATTCGGCTACAGCCGATCGATTGCGGGTTGATTCATGCGCTTTTGCTTTTACCTGCTGCAGCTTTTCCTGTGTACTGAATACCAACTTTTTGGCTTCTTCCACAGCTTTTTCAGCTGCCTTTACCTTTTTTTCGGCATCTGTGCGGGCATCCAGTGCGGCAGCGATTTCTGCCGCTTTACCTTCCTCGGGCTCGGCTTCCAGCTCGATATCCTCGGCAGCCAATACCAGTGCAGTGATAGGTAAATCGGCAAGAATCTGCTCAACGGGGTTGTCGAAGGGATCCAGGGGCTGGTTGCCTTTCAGGCGAAATGGCAAGAAAGCAAGAGAGGCATCTTTTGAATACGCGACGACGTTGCTCGTTTTGGCGTTAAACACCAATTCGGGTTCCGCCTCGATACGGGCTTCTTTCAGCTGGCCTTTAAAATCCGCCATTTTTTCTTCGGTTGGATGATCGGCACTCGGCGCTAAAACCCGTATTTGGGCTGCCTGCCAGTCTTTATTACGGGTCGTCAGATATGCCAGCAACAGCATCAAATGACTGCTGGCATCGTCCCACCACCACACATCGATCCGGCGCTTTTCTGAAGAAACCTTCTGCAATTGATCCCATGCGGTTTCAGCGGCACTTAAAACAATAATATTGCACCCCAGACGAAAGGCCGTTTTAATCCGGCGGCCATAAAGAATTTCTCGAAAGCCGTAGTTTTGAGTCGGTTCATGCTCGAACCAATTCAATAAGATCGTGTTTACCTTTAGGGGGCCGATCCCGTAAGCTTGCACCAGGGTGTGAATTCCCTGGATCAGACTGGGAGCGACCAGTACCAGTGGAAACGCCTCCGAATTGCTATCGGCAATGTCCTTGCGCAATTCATTCTCGGCTTCCTCCCGCAGCTTGAGCATTTTTGCACCTTCACCTTCAAGGATGCGAACAACAGTGGCAAACCCGGTATCGCCTTCGAGCCATTCTGCAAATTGCAGCAGCCGCTGACGTCGATGGGGATCATCTGAAAACACCAGCAACTGGGGCCGCCAATCCCGCGCGTGTTCGGATTCCTGGGCAGCTGCCAGCAGGTTTGACCGGATGCGTTGAAGATAGTAAGAGCGCCGGCTGTCCGCCCAGCGCGCCGGCCCGCTGGTACGCTTCAAATATTGGTGTATGCCGAACAAAACCGCCAGAGCAACCACGCCTGCGGTTACATTGATTGCCAGCATGACTGCCAGGCAAGCCAGGGCGCCGGCGAGGCTCAGCCGCAGGTCGTACCAGCGGAATCGCGGGCGAAACGATGGGCTGCCGGCCCGGGCCTCAAAATAAGTGGCATAATTCAGCAGGCCGTAGGAAATTAAAAAAAACATGGAAACCACCGGTGCAATCAGATTTAACTTTCCCAGCCCGATGGTGGCAAACGCAATCCCGGCCGAGAGCAAGACGCCTCGCCGGGGATTGCCCGACGTCCCATGTCCTTTGGCAAAAGGATGCAGGAAGGGAAAAACTCGATCAGCGGATAAGGATTGTAAAATTCGGGGAGCCCCCAAAAAGGACGCCATGGCCGAAGACAGGGTGGCGGCAATGACGCCGGCAGCAATGAGAAACTCAACGGCCGCCACCCGTTTCATGGATCCGTATTCACGCATTAATGTCTCGGACGGCAGCGCGGCGGCAAAAACAGTCGCCGCAAGGAAATAGACGATGATCGACACGCCCACGGCCATGAAAGTGCCTAGCGGCAAGCTCCGGCCGGCATCTTTTAAATCCCCGGACATGCTGACCCCTTGCGTAAAGCCGGTTACCGCCGGGAAAAAAATGGCGAAAATGATCCAGAAACCCAGACCGGTTTCAGGCGCTGTCCAGTTTTGAGCCAGTAAGGCATTGTCCCATTTCGCAATTCCGCCGCTGAAAAATGACAAAAGCGCCGCGATCAGGATGGCCATCACCACATATTGAAAGCGGGTGGCCCAGTTGGCTCCCAGCCAGGCAAATATGAACAAAAAAGCAACCGCTGCGGCAGCAATGAGCTGGGTATAGTAACCGACTGGCAAAGCCAGTGATCTGGCAAGTACCTCGCCAAAGCCGATACAATAAAAAGCGATGGAAACCGACTGGGCCAAAAACAAAACGATGCCGATGGCACCACCAAACTCCAATCCTAAAGTACGTGAGATCAGATAATAATCGCCGCCGCCCTTGACCTTGAGATTGGTGGCAATTGCAGACAAAGAAAAGGAGGTTAGCAGAGAGATGCCGTTGGCCAGGATCAATATGATTAAAGCTCGGCCCAACCCCGCGTTGCCGACCACAAAACCCAAGCGCAGAAAAAGAATAATACCGAGAATCGTCAAAATGCTGGGCGTAAAGACACCGGCAAAGGTCCCCAGGCTTCCGCCCTTTGGTACCGGATCCGGCTTTTTAGTATTTTTTTCCATTTTTTACTTTTAGTGTCCGATGTCACGCAGTCGCGAGAGTCATAATAACCGCAGACTCACGCAGACAGCCGCAGATCTTTTGCTCGGCCGATCTGGCTAGGTCGGCCAGATCTTGGTCTGCGATCGTCTGCCTGTATATGCGGTTAAATACCCAAGCATCAATATATTTGCGGTGAGTCATATCAAAACGAATATCTAGAATTCAGCGTAGGGTTTCTTATCAAAGCTCTTCCGGCGTAAAGGCCACAACATCATCAATATATGTTGTATCGGCAAAAAGCATAATCAATCGATCAATTCCCAGCGCAGTGCCGGCAGCTGCAGGCAAATCTTTAAGCGCCGCCAGAAATTTATCGGCCGGCGGATATATCGGCTTTCCGGCCTTGCGGCGCTGATCCTGTTCATGCTCAAAGCGCCTGCATTGCTCGGCCTGATCGGTCAGCTCGCTGAAGGCGTTGCAGATTTCAAGCCCGCCGATATAAAGTTCGAAACGTTCAGCATATCGCGGATCTTGCGGTTTCAAACGGGCCAGGGCTGCACGGGAAGCAGGATAGTCATATAGAAAAACGGGTTGAGTTGGTCCCAGGTTGGGTTCAATTTCTGCGGTCATAATATCGTCAAATTGATCCTGTTCCAGAGCCGCATTCAAGGAGATTGATCCAGATCTATCGAATGCGTCGCTAACCGATATCCGGGGCCAGGGTGGGGTCAGGTTAATCTTCTGGCCTTGATAGGTCAGGATATCTTCTGAACAGATTTTGCGGGTAACTGTTCCAATTAAGGCCTCACACTCTTTCATGATATCCTCATAATTGCTGCCGGTGCGGTACCATTCCAGCAGGGTCATTTCCGGCAGGTGGAGACGACCCCTTTCTCCCTGACGGAAACATTTAGCGATCTGAAATATGCGGGGCATCCCGGCCGCCAGCAGCCGTTTCATGCAAAGCTCCGGTGAGGTTTGCAGAAACCAGTCCCCGGATTCAACTGCATCGATATGAGCCTCCGCTGCGGGCGCCGGTATCCGGATCGGGGTTTCAACTTCAAGGTAATCTTCATCAATAAAGAAGTTTCGAATTGCCTGTATAACACGTGTTCTCTTTTGAAGATTTTTTTTAAGCGCTTTTCGGCGGTCATTTTCCATAAACTATATCTGTATTGGATTGCCCGGCCGGCGTCAACTGATTGTTTTTGGACGGGTCATTTTTCAGGGGGGATTGGGAACTCGTTTGCAGATATTTTTTTCAGGTGAAATCTTCAGCAACTGCTTCAAAAGATCTTGACCGCACCGCCGCCACGTTGCAAAATCAGCGGGCGTCGTATAATATCATTTTACCATCATCTTTGGCGATGATACGCCAGATAGGATGACCGGAGCCACGCACGACTAGCCCCTGTTATATCATAAACTCGTTTGAGCGGCGCTGATGAAGGAGGAAAAATGGGAAGACACCTGGTACTGGTCGGCGGCGGTCACGCCCATATGACCGTCATGGTGAAACTGCGGGATTATATCGAACGTGGTCACCAGGTGACGCTGATTGGTCCTTCAGCCTATCATTATTATTCCGGCATGGGGCCGGGATTGCTTTCGGATATATACCGGCCGCAGGATGTTCGTTTCCACATCAAAAAGATGGTAGAGGATAGAGGGGCTCGTTTCATAGCGGATTGGGTCACCCGGATCGAAGCGGATCAAAAGGTATTGGTTCTCAAATCCGGTGATAAAATTCAATATGATGTGGTTTCCTTTAACACGGGCAGCTATGTACCGGCAAGCAGTGGTGCGCTAAAAAGCGACCATATTATTACGGTCAAGCCGATCGAAAACTTAATTCACGTGCAGCAAATGATTAAAAACGGTTTGGGCAAGACTGATTCACGGATCGTGGTGGTTGGCGGCGGCGCTGCCGCCCTTGAACTTGTCGGCAATCTCTGGCGAATCATCCAAGGCACCGGAACAACTGCTTCTCTCGCCATTCTGGGCGGCCGTGATTTCTTGTCTTGCATGCCGCCAAAAGCACAGCGTTATGCCCGAAATTCGCTGACGAAAAGAAACATCGATATCGTCGAAGGCGCGCATGTGAGTCGTCTGACGGATAATCGTGCAATCCTGGAAGACCGTCGGGAGTTTATATTCGACCTGGCGCTTTTGGCCTGGGGAATCCGACCGTCCGATCTTTTTCGCAAGTCCGGTTTGCCAACGGGACAAGACGGCGGCCTTCTGGTCAATGCCTATCTTCAGAGTGTGGCGTATCCGGAAATTTTCGGTGGTGGCGACTGCATCAGTTTTGATAGACGGCCTCTGGACAAAGTGGGTGTGTACGCCGTTCGGCAGAATCCCATTCTGTACGCGAATCTGTTGGCGGCATTAGAAGATAAGGCAATGAAAACCTTTCAGCCGCAGGATACATATCTTTTAATCTATAATTTAGGAAACGGTACCGGCATCTTTTATCGCGGAAACCGGGTTTGGAAAGGCAAACTTATATTTTATCTCAAAGATTATATCGATCGTAAGTTTATGCGTAAATTTCAGGTTTCCGGTGAAACTTCCGAGGCCGGACCGTAAGGCCCAATGCCGATATCGCAGAAGCTTATACCCGACGATTCCGCGGAGCGATGTCAAAACAAACCAACATTCCAACCTTCCATGACTCCGATTGGGGATAAATCGGTTTCAGGTTTCGGGTGTCAGGTGTCAGATCAGTCAACAGATAACAGAGGACAGATGAAAGACAAGGCGTTTCATTCTCCCGTTTTTACCATATGTCTTCTGACGTCTGTCCTCTGAAACTTGATACCTGAACACTGACACCTGAAACCATAGATATTGAAAACCAAATACAGGGAGGCATGCATGGTCAGTCTAAAAAAGCTTTTTACACCGGTAAAATCGATGAATAGCGAAGAAGTCAAAAGGTTCATCGCCGGGCACGATGAAGGCGCTTACACGCTTTTGGATGTGCGCCAGCCGGGAGAATATGAAGCCGAGCACATTCCCGGCGCCAAGCTCATCCCCCTGCCGGGGTTAAAAGACGGATTGGGCCAGCTGGACAAACAGAGACCGATCATCGTTTACTGTGCCAGCGGCGGCCGCAGTCTGGCGGCAGCTCATCTTTTATCCGGTCTGGACTTCAATGAGATCTACAACCTTCAGGGCGGCATCAAGGCCTGGCGGGGGGGCAAAGCAGCCGGTCCGCAGGAGCTTAACTTGGAGTTGGTGCGCGGAGACGAAACAGCGGCTGAAATGATTGCCTTGGCTTATGGCATGGAAATGGGTTTAGGGATCTTTTATCAAAACCGGATTGAAACCGCCGATGATGCAGAACTCAAAGCGCTTTTTGCCAAATTGGCTGATATCGAGCGCCATCACAAACAGCGCCTGTTTGACTTATTAGTCGAAATCGATCCGCCCGGCCGGGATATTCGGGCCTATGAATCCGATATTAAGCCTTCTATTCTGGAAGGTGGTTTCAATTTGGATGATTTTCTGCAAAAAAATGAACCATTCCTTCAGACGGTGTCGGATGTGCTCGCCTTGGCCATGATGCTGGAAGCCCAGGCGCTAGACCTTTATTTACGCTTTGCGGATAAAAGCACCGATTCCCAGAGTCAGGCAGTGCTATTCAAATTAGCGGACGAGGAAAAGGCTCATCTCGAGGCATTGGGGCAGCTGATCGAGAAAAAAACAGTTTGACGTTATTTCAAAAATGCATCTAATCCGCCTCAGGCAGGCAAGCGCCCATGGGCTTTGCACATGGGTTAAGCCTTCTTGTAGTAAACCAGCGCCTCGGGGATATACCTTTTGATATTGGTGATGCGGCTGGCGGGGGCCGGATGGGTGGATAAAAACTCCGGCGGCCGTCGCTCTGCTTTCTGGTTCATTCTTTGCCAAAACGGCACGGCTTCCCGGGGGTCGTAACCGGCGCGCGCCATCAGGGTTAAACCGATGCGGTCAGCCTCACTTTCATGCAGCCGGCTGTAAGGCAGCAGCAAACCCACCGTGGCTCCGGCACCGTAAGCCTGCATAAAGAGATTTCGAGTTGCGGGCGAATTCTGTGAAAGCGCCGCCGACAATGCCGCGCCACCCATCTGGGCCAGGAGACCCTGGCTCATTCTTTCGTTGCCGTGTCCGGCAATCGCATGAGCCACCTCGTGGCCCAGGACCACCGCCAGACCCGTTTCATTGCGGGTATAGGGAAGTATTCCCGTATATACAGCCGCTTTTCCACCGGGCATCACCCAAGCGTTTGCGGCCTTATCATCTTCAATCAGGTTGAATTCCCAATTGAGGTTTCTGATCTGCGATTGCATCCCGGCTTCTGCCAGAAATGCTTCAGCCGCCTTGGCGATTTTAAACCCCACTCGTCTCACCATCTGAACCTGTTGTCGATTCGTGGACAGACTGCTTTTTTTGAGAACTTTGTCATACTCCTGCAGACTCAATGTTGCCAGCTGAGATTCCGGCAACAGCTGCAGGCTTTGTCGCTGGGTGATCGGAACTTGGGCACAGGCAGTTATCAACAAAAAACTGGTGAATACGGCCAAGAGTCGCTTGATGGATTTAAATATCACTCTGGTATACTGGAGAGGCCTCATTTATGTATCCTCTGTTAACAGACATTTGAGCCCCTTGCTGACGGGCCCTACTTCGGCTGGGTTTTAACCCAATTCTGAAAAAACTCAACTGACCGTGAATCTGGTTTCACGAGTGTCTTTGGCGTTGTCAGATTCGATTGTCACCCGGACGGTATAACGTCCTTTTTGGGCTGCAGCCGGCAAATACAGGGGAATCGTTGAGGTAAAGGTCCCGTCGGAGCGAAACTGACTGACCTCCGGCCTGCCGACAAGATCGCCGTTGTAAGTTATTTCTCTGATTTCCCGAATTTTCGTTTCTGTGTTTACGGAGGGATTCAGCACGGCATAGGTTATTTTAATATCCACGGTTGCGCAACCCCAAAAAACAGACAGATTAAAAATGCTGATAAAAACGATTAACGCAATATATTTTTTATTCATCATTACACCTCAAATGTTACGGTCCAGCCTCTAAAGATAATGGTGAGCACGTTATCTGCAATACGAGAATTCGATTTCAGCCATTATTCTCGGGTACCTCAATTCAATCCTCTTTGACGATAATAAATGACGATTTCATGGTATATTAAGTCGACCGCACGCCTCAAAAAATTACACCTATAGTGGTTGTCAAAAAAACGTTCCGATAGTCGTACGTTTTTTTGTTACAACCACTTATGCCGCATCCTTTTTTCGGAACATATTTTTGACAAGCGGTGTAAAAAGGGATTTGGATCGACAATCGATCGGAAGGGCCTGAAATTGAGTAAGCACAAATTCATTGCTGCAGATGATGCTCGCGAGCCAGCGTGTATCAGCAGAGGGAATGCTCCCCAGACGCTTAAATCCGACTGTTGGGCTCTGTCGAGTGCTGAGGCGGGGTGAAGTGCGGCCTTGGGGGTCAGGCGTCCAAAATACCCCTGATCTTGCGAGAAATCTGCTTCAAATTGAAGGGCTTTTGGATGAATCCGTTGCAGCCTCGCTTCATTATCTTGGAGGCGCGGCCGTTTAGACTGTACCCGCTTGAAAGCAAAATTTTAGCATCAGGTTTAATGGCTTTCAAGCGGTTGAACGTCTCGCCGCCGCTCATTTCGGGCATGATCATGTCCAATATGACCAGTTTGACCTTATCTTGTCCGGCTCTAAATATTTTAATGGCCTCCGGCCCACTGGCGGCGACTAAGACGGTATAACCCAGTTTTTCAAGCATATCTTTGCCCGTTTCGGCGACCATTTTCTCATCATCAACCAGCAAGATCATTTCGGTACCGCCCTGGGCTGCTTCAGGTCTGGGCTTTTCCTCGATCACCTGCTTTTTGGATGCCGGCAAATAAATTTTAAAAGTGGCGCCGTGGCCTTTTTCACTATAAACATTGATAATGCCGTTATGATTTTTAATGATGCCATATGCACTGGCCAGGCCTAAACCGGTGCCGCGGCCAACGCCTTTGGTTGTAAAAAAAGGCTCGAATATCCTTTCCTGGGTGGGTCTATCCATACCGATGCCCGTATCCGAAACCGATATGCGAACGTATCTCCCCGGGCTTATGTCGTAAGGCTTATCATAATCGTTTTCTTCCAGGGTGACGTTTTCGGTTTCGAGAAAAAGACTTCCGCCCCCCGGCATGGCCTGCCACGCATTCACAAATAAATTTAATAATACCTGCTCGATCTGTCCCTTGTCCGCTTCGACCGGCCACAGGTCTTTCTGAAAGTTTCTGTGGATCGTAATTTCTTTTTTCGTGCGGCTGAACATGTCCGTACTTTTATTCATCAGGTCGTTTAGATTGATCGTTTTGACCTGATATTTACCCCCCCTGGCAAACCCCAATATCTGGCGGGTGAGTTCAGATCCGCGCCTCACATAACGCTCCATATTATCCAAAAATTCGCAATGGGGGTGATCTTCATCCAAATCCATCAGCATCAACGAGATGTTGCCCTGAAAGCCCATTAGCAGGTTGTTAAAATCATGTGCGATTCCGCCGGCAAGCGTGCCGACGGCCTCCATCTTTTGCGCATGCTGTACCTGGGATTCCAGTCTTTCTCTGTCTTTTTCGGCCTGAAAGCGGTCGGTGACATCGCGCAGGACGCCCCGAAAACCGATAGGTGCCTTATTTGAATTGCACATCAACGATGCGGACACCTCCAAAAATTTCTTGGTGCCGTCTTTCCTGATGATTTCAAACTTGGTGATTTTCGCAGATTTGCCGGTTTTGAAAACCCGATTAAATATCTGAAACATTTTTCGAGCGGTCGCCGGCGATGTGTACTGCCGGTTGTTCATTCCCATCAATTCTCGACGCGGATATCCGATGATTTCGCAAACCTGATCGTTAAAAAAAGTGAAATTACCTTTAAGGTCCACTTCGAAATAGCCTTCCTCGATACTCTCGAGGATATCGCGATAACGTCTACCCGATTGCGTCAACGCATCTTGAGCCGCTTTACGCTCGGTGACATCTTCTATGAGGGCCAGCCAGTATTGCAAATTTCCGTTATTATCCTTAATGGCCGTGGCGCGCATGATTGCCCACAGGTAATCGCCGTTTTTTTTCAGATAACGATTTTCGGTTTGATAGGAATTTATCTTTTCGTCACGGGCTTTGCGGCTCAGTTTTATCGTCTCTTCGCGGTCATCCGGATGTGTGATGTCGATAAATGTCAGTTTTTTTATCTCATCTTTGCTGTAGCCCAGCAGCCGGAAGAACGTGTCGTTGACCTCCAAAATATATCCTTTGGCGTCGGCGATCGCAATGCCCAGCGGTGCGGCTTCGAAGACGGTTCGAAAACGCCGCTCACCCTGGTATAATGCTTCTGCCGCCGGGTAATCTGCAAACACGGAC
>JASFTL010000042.1:0-13834 GCA_050053555.1 Desulfobacterales bacterium | reverse complement strand
ATGAGTTTCACCAGGTTGCGAAAAACAAGGTAGATCATTAAAACGAGCAACAACAGATTGATGTTGATCAAAATAAACATCAAAACGGTGTTGGAAACAGCAATATCGGCTCCGAAATTGATGATCCGGCTCTCAACAAAGGTCATCAGGGCAACAACCACCAGAATGACTAAAATGAGAATGAATTCGCGTTTGCGCCTTTTTCTCTCTTTTTCCGTGAGCGAAGATTTTTGTTTAAATCTTGTTCGTATCATGGCATCCGTGGTGGGCTGATAACCGTCAGACTGTTATCAATATATAAAATCGATGGCATACCAATCAGTTTCAAAATCCCATAGCGATACAAAAAACAGGATGTAGTGCAGATATAAAGGGAGGGTTTTCTTGCTAACTTCGGCCTTGACTCTGAGTTGGTATTGCTCGTCTTTTTCCAGCCTGATCAATGGGATTATTTTTAAACTATTGATTTCCGTCATCCAGCGTTTGGCTTCTGCAAATGATTTGGTGACTTCGGGATTGTCCTCTTTCCAGGAGCGTTCAATCGTGAACTCCTTTTTGAGATTATCGTATTTAATCGTGTGGGTAACCTCTATATCGGCGATACCTTTGTCAAACCAAAAATTTCGAACTCGATTCAATTTGGCAAAATATGAAAATGTAGAAGGCACACCACTGAGGATGGCCTTTTTCATCTCCTCCCTGAAGGCTCCTTCAAGATTTAAATACAGCAGCAGGTCGTCACGAGTGTTGGAGACGGTGATATTCGTCAGGCTTGCATCCTGTGCTGAAGCCGCATTCGGAATAACGAAAAGTAGGAACAGAAAGGCGACGGTTTTCGCCCGTTTTATTAGCGAAATCATGGGGATAACGTAACCAATAACGTTGATTCAGCCTGTTGTCTTTTTGGCCGTTAATATAACATCTCGGAAAAAATAAAAAAACTGTCAAAAAACAGTCTGGCATTTCAATCAGCACATTGTTCGATCCGTTTGCAACCTTTTGGTTTATTAAATAGCTGAAACCTTTATAAATGGCAAGTAATTTTGGACCCTTTCGGAGGGATTTGTCTTTGTCTGCAATGGGTTGAACCCACCTGGAACTCTTTTTTGCCCAGAACCCTTCTTTTAATCTGTGATCAGCTTGCCTTAGATTGGATTCAAAGATCTGTGGACCGCAATTGGTTGCGGTAGATTTTGTTTTTATAACGATATCAATCTATTATAAAAGTTCATGCAACCGATCAATGCCGCTCGATACCGTCCGCCCCCTGGTGGACGTGGCCATCAGAGCAAAATTGCGGCGCGGTTCGCCTTGCCTTTCATAGCTGCAATCAGCTGCAGGATATTCAGGCGAAGGCGAATAAAAAGATTGTCGCCCAAACATGGATTTGTTATAGATCTCAGCAGTTCATACCGCATTTTCCGACGAAACCGGCTGACTGAATGCCAGGGAGAAAGCCTTGCTCGCCAAAGTCCTCAGCAGTGCCGTTTTGGGAATCGATGCCTATCAGGTTGAAGTGGAGGTGGACATCATCTCCGGACTGCCCACGTTTACCACAGTCGGGCTTCCGGAAGCCGCGGTCAAAGAAAGCAAAGAGCGCGTTAAATCAGCGGTGAATAACTCCGGCTATCGGTTTCCGGACGACAGAATCACCGTTAATCTGGCTCCGGCGGATATCAAAAAGGAAGGAACCGGATTTGACCTGCCCATTGCGCTGGGTATTCTCGCGGCCACTGGAATTATCCCCAGGGACGCGCTTTCCGAATATTTGATACTGGGGGAGCTTTCACTCGACGGCCGCATCAAAGCAGTCAAAGGATCGCTCCCCATGGCTTTGGCTGCAAAAGAAGCCGGCTACCCCGCCATCATCGTGCCGTTTGATAACAGACGTGAAGCATCGGTGGTTCAGGATATTGCTGTTTTACCGGCAAAAACGCTCTCCCAGGTCGTGGGTTTTTTGAGGGGCTTTTCAGGCATAGAGCCGGAACATACCGATATTTCAACATTATTTTCAACTGACGGCCATTATGAAATCGATTATGCCGAAGTGATGGGACAGGAACATGCCAAACGCGCTCTGGAAATCGCAGCGGCCGGTGGTCATAATCTGGTCATGATCGGTCCGCCCGGTTCCGGAAAGACCATGCTGGCCAAACGGCTGCCGACCATCCTGCCGCCCATCACCTTTGAAGAAGCCATGCAGACCACCAAGATATTCAGCGTCATCGGACTGCTGTCCAGCGGGCAGGCCCTGGTGACTTCAAGGCCGTTTCGTTCGCCGCATCACACCATATCCGATGCCGGTTTAATCGGCGGCGGTCATGTCCCCAGACCCGGCGAGGTGAGCCTGGCCCATAATGGTGTGCTGTTTTTAGATGAGTTGCCCGAATTTAAAAAACACGTACTGGAGGTGTTGCGTCAGCCCATAGAGGATTTAAAGGTGACCATTTCCCGGGCCAGGTCCAGCTTGACATACCCTGCCAATTTTATGCTCGTAGCCGCCATGAATCCCTGTCCGTGCGGTTATTTTTCAGATGCCAAGCACGAATGCCGCTGCACCCACCAGCAGATCCATCGCTACCGCTCCAAGATTTCCGGACCGCTGCTGGATCGCATCGATATGCATGTGGAGGTGCCGGCTGTACCTTACAAAGATCTGATGCAGGATCACGTTGCAGAAAGTTCTGACATCATTCGCAAACGGGTGGCCGACGCTCGCCAGACCCAGTCCAAACGATTATCGCGCACCAAAATTTTCTGCAACGCCCAGATGAACAGCCGCCACATCAAGCGCTACTGTCAAGTTGACGACGCCTCCTGCCGCCTGCTGGAGTCGGCCATCGACAAATTGGGATTGTCCGCCCGGGCCTACAACCGCATCTTAAAAATCGCCCGCACGATTGCCGATCTAGAGCACTCAACGAATATCAGCGCCGCCCACATCTCCGAAGCCATCCAGTACCGCAACCTGGACCGCGCCAAGCAGTTTGAATAAGCAGATATATTGTTCAGTTCAGCAAGGATCGTTTTCAGGGATGTCGTCTAGGCCTAAGTAAAATCGAGATCCTCGGAAAAACGATATCCGTCGATATAGCACCGTTTTAATGCCGTACCAGCCTTAATGGCGAGAGTGTTTCGAAGCTGTGAGTAAAAAGAGGGGTCAGGTCTTCATTCTTCACATGCAGCAAGATGGCAGCTGGTAGATAAATCTCATCAAATCTTTAGATAAAAAACTGTCAAACAAAACGGTAAAAAAAAAACCCAAAAAATTGTCAAGAATGAAGACCCCCTTTTTTTGTCGCAGCCGAGCCGAGGCTGTTGCTTATTTTAGGGTTTGATCTCCTCGCTTTTTTAGGCTAATCAATTGGCAAAATGCGTTTCGCAACATGTAAATACAGATCAAATCCGATCCAGCTTTGCCATCTGAGTTTTAGGGCATGCCGACCCTTGCCTATTGCAGTTTGGTGAAGCCCGATCAGCTCTGGCAATCTGCGGTTTTGCCGTGTTTGACTGACAGCATCGTTTTGCACTTCTAGAACGCAGAGCCCAAGGCGCATGTAAGGGGGCCGTAGATGGACTATCAAGCCATTTTGGAGGAAATTGCAGAGGAAACAAAGTCACTGGTTGGAAAGGGCCATGTAGCTGATTACATCCCCCAACTGGCCGGTGTGCCCATGGATCGCTTTGGGATGGCCGTACAGACTGTCAACGGCGGAACTTTTACCGTGGGCGACGCTGAGCAGCGGTTTTCCATCCAGAGCATCTCCAAGGTCTACACCCTGACCCTGGCCCTGAAAGCCGTGGGAGAAGAGGTCCTGTTTGAACGCCTGGGACGCGAACCTTCCGGCACCCCCTTTAACTCTTTGGTTCAACTCGAGTACGAAGACGGCATTCCGAGAAACCCCTTTATCAATGCCGGCGCCATCGTGGTGGATGACATTCTCGTCAGCGCCTTTGATCAACCAAGACAGGAACTCCTGAGCTTTTTGCGCCAATTGTCCGGTGAAGACACGATCGCATACGATCCGGAAGTGGCTCGATCCGAGGCAGACTATGGGTTTCGGAACCGAGCCTTGGCCAATTTCATCCGGTCCTTTGGAAATCTTAAAAACGACGTGGACCGCGTCCTTTCTTTGTATTTTGCGCATTGCAGTCTGGCCGCCAACTGCCTTGAGCTGGCCAGGAGCTTTCTTTTTCTTGCCAACCACGGACTCTGCCCCACTGCCGGTGAGCGCGTGCTGACCAGAAGTCAGGCCAAGCGGATCAGCGCCTTGATGATGACCTGCGGCACCTACGATGCTGTGGGAGAATTCGCCTATCTGGTGGGCCTGCCCGCCAAAAGCGGAGTGGGAGGAGGGATCGTCGCCACCATCCCCGGCGAGCTGGCCGTGGCCGTTTGGTCACCGGCGTTGAACAGAAGCGGCAATTCTCTGGCTGGCACTAAGGCGCTGGAATTGTTCACCACCAAAACCGGCATT
This sequence comes from Desulfobacterales bacterium, assembly GCA_050053555.1. Lineage (GTDB taxonomy): Bacteria > Desulfobacterota > Desulfobacteria > Desulfobacterales > JAHEIW01 > JAHEIW01. Next base: position 9,356 of record JASFTL010000042.1, on the reverse strand, counting down.
TCGGTTTTCTGATAAATTCCCCGGAGCTATTTTCACCACATAAAATTAGGGGTCAGGTCTTCATTTTTCACATGCAGTAAGGAGGCAGCTGGCAGATATAGTGGTTGTCAAAAAAACGTTCCGGTTGCGGGACGTTTTTTTGCGACAGCAGGATCGCCGCCATCCTTTTTTCGGAACATTATTATGACAAGCGGTATAAATCGCATGAAGTCTTTATTGTACGATTTTCCAGCTACCATCAGATTGACGGCAGGCCGTACCGTAGCCCCTCTTTTTTTCGCCATCGACGGTGATCGTTTGCTGGAATTCTCTGCAGTATCGGCCATTTGCAGCCTGATAAGTGTGGGTTGGCGTGACGGTGCCGGAATTGCCGCTATCCGGGTAATGAAATCAGCTCCTCAGCGACTAAGAATTCACAGCCATGATGTAAATATATAAACAGGACAGCCCGATATTTCGATAGGAGAATAGGCATGCTCGAACAAAACCCTATTATTACACAAGCCCGTGAGCTGCTGAATAAAGCAGTGGTCACCTATAACAAAAAACCGGTCGGCACGGTTGCAGCCTTGAATGCCGGCGAGGAGGCGCTCAACTATGACCAGGTGTTTACGCGGGATTTTTTTATTAGCGCGGCCGCATTTGTTTTGGATGGCGAATTTGAGATCGTAAAAAATTTTTTATCGGTAACAGCGGATATGCAGGGTTTGAATACATCCATGGACTGCTTCCACGCCGGCAAGGGGTTGATGCCGGCAAGTTTCAAAATAGAATCCAAAAACGGCCAGGAAACACTGGAGTCCGACTTTGGTGAAAAAGCGATCGGCAGGGTAACGCCAGTGGATTCAAGCTTATGGTGGCTTTACCTCTTAAGAATATATACGAAAGCTTCCGGTGATGTCGAATTTGCCGGAGAAGAAAAAATTACCCATGCCGTAAAAGAGATACTGGCGCATTACGCGACCGGCTATTTTGAGCTTATACCCACACTTCTGGTGCCTGATGGTGCGTTCATGATAGACCGGCGCATGGGCATGTACGGCCATCCACTTGATATTCAGGTGCTGCTTTATACGGCCCTCAGGTCTGCCAGAGAAATCTTTGAATACAACCGCAAAAAAAACGATGAATACGTGAAGGAAATCAATCACCGTATAGAGCATCTTGTTTATCATCTCAATAAATATTACTGGCTGGACCGTAAAAAGCTGAACGATGTATATCGATACAAGACCGAGCAGTTCGGTTTAGAGGTCAGCAATCAATATAATATTTATTCCGGATCTATCCCCGGGTGGGTCGATTCATTTATTCCCGATGACGGCGGATATTATGTCGGAAACCTCGGACCCGGCCGGATGGACTTTCGGTTTTTATCGATCGGGAATCTGCTGGGAATCATTTCCGGGCTTGCAGATAAAAAGAAAGCTTCAGAACTTGCCCGGCTGATAATCCACAACCGAGGCGCTATCATTGGAAAGATGCCGGTTAAAGTCTGCTATCCTGCTTTGGAAGGCAAGCAGTGGGAGATTATTACCGGATATGATCCAAAGAATTCGGCCTGGTCATATCATAATGGGGGTAACTGGCCGTTCATCATCTGGTTTCTTGCCGCGGCGGCAGCTATTGCGGGAACGCCGATTCTAACCGATCAAGATCTGGAAACGTTTTCCAAAAGACTTTCAAACGATAAATGGCCGGAATATTATGACGGCATAGAAGGCAGGATCATCGGCAAAGAGGCAAGAGAGCTGCAGCTATGGACCATTGCCGGCTATATCGTGGCCGACCATATCTTAAAAGACCCTGATAAGATATCCATATTTGCATTTGAACCGGAAGATCGTGAGCTCACTTGTTCGATAAACAGAGTGTAAAAATAAGGGAACCGTTTAGAGCCGGTTCCCTCATTTGTTTTCCGCTACCGGATATCTGGCTAGAGTAAGAGGAACGTGGGTCTTATTTATATATCTACATTATGACGCTGACATAAGACTAAAAAACCAGATTTCCTCAAATTCCGTTAAGGCCATTTAGATGGCAGGCCTTCAGATCTAGTCATGGCGGTTAACGCATTCTTGGCGATTTTTCATCGAATCCCGGCCGGATAAAATTCCGGGCTTGCGGAAATATTTTCTCTACTCTTTTGCGAAGACGGTCAAGATGCTCAATGATGGCCAGAATTTGATCCTGGTGAGCCGGAAAATAGTCGTACATGCGCCCCCAGGCCGCCATTGAGCGGTCAACGGCAATCAAGGCCACCTTGGCAGAGCCATCGGAATCCTTGGGAAACTCCTCCGATATGTCCGGCGTATCACCCAGCGTGCCGTGAACGGAGCGCATGAGCTTAACGTAAATAAAATGCTGGTACCAGTAAATAATTTCGACCATTTCATCAAGGGTGGCAGGTCCTTGCAAGCGGTCGATTTTTTGCAGTTCAGCGGCATTCTGAGTTTCCGCTTTACCTACCACCCGTAAAGCGGGATTATATTCAGATTCGAAAAACTCGGCGACCATTTCAGCATATTTTTTGGCGCTCCGGCAGCATTCATGATTTGCGGCAATTTTATCTTTGATGCGCTCTTCCCGGCATGATTCTTCAACGTCGATCGCATCGAGGTCTATTCCCATTTCCTCGGCAGACTCCTCCAGCATCTCGCGCGTGGCTTTAAAAATTTCAGAAAGGCTTTGCCAAAATTTTTCATTGCTTATATCACTGGTTTCAGGATCGTCCGCATACTTGCGGGTCATCGCAAAATTCATACAGCGCGAGGTGAAAGCACAGCGCTCGCACCAGCGATCGCAATAGTTATAGATCCCGGAGATAAAATTTTTGTTTTTAGCCAGCCTTTTGATGTCTTCCTTGTTCATATTGGTTAAAGCCCCTTTAAAAGAATTCCTTTATGCTTTAAGTTTAAAGTAAAATTGTCATCCTATGTCCATATCGTCAATTAAAATTTAAAAAAATGAAATCATTTCGGTTTAAAATTGTAATCATCGCTTTGTTCATGTGGCTATCTCTAATACATATCCCATATGTTTATGGTCAAGAGCAAGGATCTCCTGGAGATCCTGTCATCATGCGGATCATCAAACTTGACCATGCCGATGCCGAGCATCTCGCTGCTACACTGAAACCTTTTCTATCGCCGCAGGGTCGCATAATGGCATATACACCCTCCAACAGCCTGATTATCAAAGACCGAAGATCGATCGTCGAAGAACTGGTCAGGGTTGTCAAAGGAAAATTAGATCCTTAAAGAAATTAAAAAAGTCTGCCATGCATAAGATTCAAAATATTTTGGTTGCGGTGAATTTTTCAGAAGCATCACGGTATGCAGCCGAATATGCGGCATCTCTGGCCAGAACCCATAATGCCAGGCTCTACGTGCTGCACGTCAAAGAGCCTTATCCGGTTCACGGGCGAATTGTGGCGGGATCTCTGGAAAATGTCCAGGAGCATCGTGTCCAAAAGGAGAAGATCCGGCTTTCCAAAGTCATTCCCATGAAGTTGAAACATCTCATCAACGTAGAAGAAATTCAGGTAACCGGCATCCCCGTTCATCGCGTAATTGTTGAAAAGGCCAGAGAATTGGGTGTGGATGTGATCGTAATGGCTTCACAAAATCGCAAAGGATTGATGCGTTTTTTCAAAAAAGATATGACCCAGCAGGTGATTCAAGATGCCCCCTGTTCGGTATTAATTGTTCGACGTTCTCAAAACAATGATATGCTTTCTAAAGAATCGGATTCCTGATCGGTAATCAACACGATCAGGAAGAAGTATGGACTTCATTGGGAAAGGGGAGAATATGAAATACGGAATTATATATTCCACAGACGCAAGAGACCCACAGACGTCAGGTATCTTCAATTGTTTTGTACGATGATCGGAGCAGATTTGAATGGTCGGCGCCCGACGGAATCAAAACGCAACGGGGTCGTTAAAAACCATCAGCTTCTCGTTCGAAAAAAGTTGGATCAGTGGATTATTCCTGCTGAATGATCTTGCGTAAAACGTAGGGCAGAATACCGCCACCTTTATAGTAATCAATTTCGATGTCCGTATCGAGCCGGGCGGTGACGTTAAACTTGATTTCTTTTTTACCGGAATTGACGGCCCTGACCTCCAACTGCTGCCTGGGCTGGATATTTTCGATGCCGCTGATAAAATAGGTTTCAGATCCGTCGAGACCGAGGCTTTCCGCATTTTCGCCGGGCTTGAACATCAACGGCAGCACCCCCATCCCCACTAAATTGCTACGGTGAATTCGCTCATACGACTGGGCGATGACCGCTTCAACCCCCAACAGTCTGGATCCTTTGGCGGCCCAATCGCGCGAAGATCCGGTACCGTAATCTTTGCCGCTCAGAACCACCAGCGGGATGCGATCACGCTGGTAAGCCATGGCGGCATCGTAAATATACATTTCCGTTTTCTCGGGAAATTTGACCGTGTAACTGCCTTCTTTAGCGTCAACCAGTTGGTTCTTCAATCGAATGTTTCCGAAGGTACCGCGCATCATGACTTCATGGTTGCCGCGCCGCGATCCGTAAGAGTTAAATTCAGCCGCTGTGACACCTTCGGCAACCAGATACTGACCCGCCGGATATTCTTCCGGAATAGCGCCGGCCGGTGAAATATGATCGGTCGTAATGGTATCGCCGACAAACGCCAGAACCCGGGCCTCTTCGATATTACCTTTATTCGGTGGATCCAGACTGAAATTTTCAAAATACGGCGGATTCTTGATGTAGGTGGATTTTTCATCCCAGGCATAGGTGATGCTTTCGACATCGGGCAAAACCTGCCAAAATTCGTCACCGTCAAAGATCCGGCCGTATTCCAAATCAAAGAAATCTTTTTTAACGTGCTGCTGGACCAATGCTTCAATTTCCTGGTTTTCGGGCCAGATGGCGTCCAGATAGACGGGCTCGCCGTTGGGATCCAAACCCAGCGGTTCGACGCTCAAATCGATATCAATACGACCGGCCAGAGCGAAGGCCACCACCAGCATGGGAGATGCCAGAAGATTCGATTTTATGCGCTGATGGATGCGCGCTTCAAAGTTGCGGTTGCCGGAAAGCACGGCGGCGACGTTGAGATCATGGTCGACAATGGCCTTCTCAATTGCCGGGTGAAGCGGTCCGCTGTTGCCGATACAGGTCGTACAGCCGAAACCGGCCAGATGAAAGCCGATGGCTTCCAGATAGGGCATCAGACCGGCATCCTGCAGATACTGAATAACGACTTTGGAGCCCGGGGCCAGTGATGTTTTTACAAAAGGGGGCACCTTGAGGCCGCTTCGAACTGCATTTCTGGCCAGCAGACCCGCCCCCAGCATGACAGAAGGATTCGATGTATTTGTGCAGGAAGTAATGGCAGCAATGACGATGCTGCCGTTTCCCAACCGGATGGGCTTTCCGTTCAAATCCAGATCGCAGCTGAACTCGGTCAGCGGAAGGCATTTTCTGGATCGGGTGGTCTGTGTTCCGGATTCTTCATGGAACTGGGAAATGCGCTCCAGCTCATCATCCCTTTCATATTGACATCCCAGGATGTCGGCAAATTTTGATTTCAACTCCTTCAACACGATGCGGTCCTGGGGTCTGGCCGGACCCGCAACGCAGGGTTCAACGGTTGACAGATCAAGATCCAGAACATCGGTGTATTCGGCATCCTGACCGCCGGTGTAGAAAAGAGCATTTGCCTGGGTGTAGGCTTCGACCAGGCGGGCCTGCTCTTCCCTGTTCGTGATTTTCAGATATTCGATCGTCTTTTCATCTACCGGGAAAAATCCTACCGTGGCGCCGTATTCAGGTGTCATGTTGGAAATCGTAGCGCGGTCCGGAACGCTTAGATTCTTTAGCCCGGGGCCGAAATATTCCACAAATTTTTCCACCACCCCGTAGTTTCTAAGCAATTCGGTGACCGTTAGAACCAGGTCCGTAGCGGTGATCCCCGGCTTCAGCCGGCCGGTAAAACGAACGCCGATGACCTGCGGGATCGACATGTAATAGGGTTGTCCCAGCATAACGGCTTCGGCCTCGATACCACCAACTCCCCAACCCAGCACACCGATCCCGTCGATCATGGTCGTATGTGAATCTAAACCAACAAGGGTGTCCGGATAGGCAATCGTTTGGCCGTCAACCTTTTCGGCAATCACTACCCGGGCCAAATTTTCCAGATTCACCTGGTGGCAGATGCCGGACCTGGGGGGAACGACTTTGAAGTTGTTGAAACTCTTCTGGGCCCACTTCAACAGGGCGTAGCGTTCGCCGTTTCTCTCGTATTCTTTTTTTACATTTTGATACACCGCGGCTTGCGTGCCGAAATAATCAACCTGTACGGAATGATCGACAACCAGATCCACCGGAACCAGCGGGTTGACTTGCTCGGGATTTCCGCCCAAATATTTAACGGCATCCCGCATGGCCGCCAGATCGACCACCGCCGGCACTCCGGTAAAATCCTGCATCAGCACCCGGGCCGGATGATAGGGGATCTCCACCGGGTCATCATATTTTTTCTGCCAGCGGGCAATATTGACCAAATCTTCTTCTTTTACGATCTTTCCGTCCATTTTGCGCAGCAGGTTTTCAGCCATCATGCGAATTGAAAATGGCAGCCGCTGGATATCCGCAACACCGTATTCCTGCAACTTTAGGATATGAAAAAAATCAATCCGCTTTTTTTTGATTTTCAGGTGCTCTAAGTAAGCCTCTTTTTTCATAACGACCCCTTCAATGTTTCTTTTACCCAGAAACCAATTTAATCAGCGTGATTTCGGAAGGGGAACCCACGCGCATGGGTGGGCCCCAGTAACCGGTGCCACGGCTGACATAGATTTGGGTGTTCTCGTGCTTGTGCAAGCCGGAAATATATGGCTGGGATAACCCCACGAAAAGATTCCAGGGAAAGAACTGACCACCGTGGGTGTGACCGGAAATCTGCAAATCGTAACCGGCCCGGGACGCAGCGAAAATACTTTTGGGCTGGTGGGCTAAAAGGATCTTGACATCTGTCGCCGGGGCTGCCTTCAGGGCCTTGTGAGGATCCGAGCGATGCGCTGTGAGCATACGGCCTTCACGATAATCGGTAACACCGGCCAGCAGCATCTTTTGATTACCACTGGTTATAATTCGGTGTTCATTTATCAGCACCGAAAAACCAAGACGTCGGACTTCTTCGACCCATTCGATCACACCCGAATAATATTCGTGATTTCCGGTAACGAAATAATTGCCCCGAGCCGATTTAATTTGTTTTAGCGGCGCGACATCGTAAGCCAGCTGATCAACGGAACCATCCACCAGATCGCCGGTCAAAGCGACAATATCGGCATTTAAGGTGTTGACAATCGCAACAATTTCATCCACACAGCTCCGCCGAAATGTGGGACTGACATGTATATCTGTAATTTGAACGATTCGGAAACCTTCAAATTGCGCCGCAAGATTGGGTATCACGATGGGCACCTCTTTGACTTGCGGTGTTTGTTTTGCTTCGGCAATACCGTAACCTGTTGACAAGGCCGCGGTTGCCAGAATCCCATAATTCATGGAATTGACCAGAAATCCCCTGCGGGACGGATTTTCGATCGAATGGGATGCCGCCTTTTTCTGCGTCGATTTTGATTTCTGCACTCGAATCAGTTTTAAGGCCGCCGCGGGCAACCACAGCAAATCCCTTATGACCAAGTAAGTAAACACAAAGCTTAAAAAACCAACTCCCAGATATCCGAACCAGACGAGAAGATCAATCAGATGATTGTCAAAACCGGTTCGACGAAGAATAATCAATAACACCGGCAAAAATAATGTACCCACAATCCCGAAGGCGATCGCAATTTTCCAGAGGCGCCTGAATGAAGCTCGATAAAAAAGCCTGAGGGTGATATAGGTTGCCAGCAATGCTGATATGGCAAAAAATATGACAAAAAACCAGAGCATATTCCATCCTTGTTTAGAATTTTACGTTTACGGTCTTCTATTCGTTCACAGATCAATACTTATTACGTTAAGCATTAAATCATATACGCCAATAGGATGGTTTCAAGCGTCAACCGCTTTACCCACCATCCGTTCGCATTCTCCGCTCAGATAATATGAATTAACATGTACCCAGCAATGATTCAATTGTCCTTATCAAATAATTTTTTGCTTTCTGAAAAAATTTTGATAATTGGAGACATGTATTATGTTATTCATAATCCGGCGTTTAATCAGATATATCAATAAAATTGAACACAACATCTTTGAGGAAAAAAGATGAAAACAAAGTCGATTTTTCTGAGCACCGCGGCTGGCCTGTTTTTTGTGATTTTTGCCGGGCTGGTGTTTCTGCCGGCGATCATATCCAGTGATATGCTCAAACCTCGTCTGCTGCAAGCGGTCAACCGGCATCTACCGGGGCAATTGCAAATTGAACAATGGACGTTTAAATGGTTTAGCGGCATTCACGCCAGCGGCATTACCTATGATCATCGACAGGAAGATGTACTTGTAAAGGTTGTCGAGCTCAAAGGCTACCGGGGGCTGGCCCATCTGATGATTAACGCCCGCAATCTAGGTGGTTTCGAAGTTGTTAAGCCGCAAGTGATTTTTTATCTTTCAGATCAGTACCCATCTGATTCATCCGAGAAAATCGAATCGCCCCAATCGGCCGGACTTCCGGCCTTTTCCGGCATACTTAAAATTACCGATGGCTCCATCCTCACCGCAAAACCGGATGGCAGCGAGCATGTTGTAATTAAAGATCTGGATCTTTTTCTGGACATATCCGATATCGAAAAGCCTATCGCCTACCGCATTTTTCTGACATCCGGCGACACTGTCGGACGCTTTGCCGGTGAAGGAACGATGACCCTATCGCGCGATGACCCTCTCAATCTGAGTGCGATCAAATCCAATGCCAGACTGAAAATCACAAATTGGGAACTCGAAGACACCCTCGACATACTGGCCTCACGCGGCGACTATCCTTCGGGCAAGGGACGCTTGAACGCCGATCTGTCATTGCAGGGAAGCGCTTCAGAAAATTTGGACATCAAAGGTCAGGCATCCATCAATCAGCTTCAACTCTGGGGAGGGCCCCTGGCCATGGACCGGCCTGCTATCAACCAAATCGATCTGCAGCTGGACGGCACTCTAATCCAGAACACCCTGTCTTTGAAACAATTGAAGCTTCAATCCTCTCTGGCGAGCGGGTCGGCAACCGGCAGCTTTTCCAATCAGGGCCAAAAGCGTTTAAATGGCACAGCCGATATCAACCTGGCTGAAATTTTTACCCAGCTGCCCCATACATTGAAACTTCGCAAGGATATAAAATTGTCTGAGGGCAAACTCTTATT